>NZ_CAWNXG010000039.1:0-47925 GCF_963878145.1 Photorhabdus sp. S10-54
CAATGAGAATATCAATGGGTTAATCAGACAATACTTTCCAAAGGAAACCGATTTTAATGAAATCTCTGATCAGGAAATAAATTTTGTGGTAAACCGATTAAATAATCGCCCCCGAAAAACACGGGGTGGGAAAACACCGAATGAATTATTTAAGGGAATACGAACATGTTTACTTCCAGATTAACGATGTTGCACTTATTATGTGAATCTACCTTGTAATTCAGTTACTGTTTAATGCTGAAATCAATTATTAATATTCTTCCATCTTCTTCTTGGGTAATCTCTTAAATAGTTTCTCTGTCATCGTAATTACTATATTACAAATTAATAACCTGCAATCACTTAATGCTAATATAGAGATATTTATCCATCTTTAAATTAACATTATAGATATAACTTCCAATATGTTGGGATGATATTTATTTTTTTCAATATTACCCTATAGCCATTTTTATCATTTTAAGCATATAAATATTATAGTGAATTGATTTAATTGAGATTTGATTTATGTGCCTTTTGTCCGGTATTTATCCATATTGATCTATCAAATTAATAAATGATAATTTAATGAAACTTCATATTTAGTTATTAGAATCTTGCAAGAAAAATAGTATGATATCTAATGATAATCGTTTGAAATCAATATATGGTTTTTTTCATATTATATTCCAATTGACTTGTAATCATGTGGGGAGTCAGGGCGAGAGCATGAGTGTGCGTTTATCATTCATTTTGGTTAAATTTTGAACATGCAAGGCCCATTAATGACTAACAAAGTTCATTAATCAATCAATTTTAGTGCGTTAATTAATCATTTTGTGGTTAATAAACGTTCGTGATCTTGCCCTGTATGGGGAGTGGACTACTTTTTTAATGTGGATATATGAAATTCTCCCATCCACTGAGAATATTGATCATATGATTTTACTCAGAAATCAAATATTGCTTAAGAAAAACATTAACATATCTAAAATAGCCATGAAAAGCAATTTCAATTAGATAATAATAATGTATGTTGCCAATATCCGTTATATGAGAAATGCATGATTCTCTAAGGATACATAAATATGAGAAGTTTATGTTAGTCGCATTGCTTCTGCAAATGCAAGTAGTGGAGATGACAAGTCTATTGTGCCTACTATTCCAATTACTACTCAGGATTGTATTGCGAAGTGGAATGTATCTAGTGCTGCCCAATCTTGTAATGCATCGGTCTCGAAAGCCGGAGAGCGTTCATGTAATGTTTCAGCAAAATGTCGCGCTCTTAATGGAAAACTTATTAATAACTATAAGATTTTCCCTTATGTTAATATGTCACAGCTCACTAACTGCAATGGTTATTTGAAGATTGCTGCATGTTAATTTTATTTTTATTCATTTCAGGTTACGGATTGTAGCCTGATTAGGTTGTTAGGGATAAATTGTAAATTTAAATCAGTTGCTATAACTTTGAAAAATAGGGGTTTGTAGATAAAAACTTTTTATAATTCAGTTAGTTATGGCCATGGTAAAGCCATGCAATATGGATAAAGTCGAAATTTAGGATAAAGGAGAACACCAATAGAAAAAAATAAATGAAATTAAAATTTGCTAATGACCAATCAATGTGATTTAATAACGTCACTGGTTTGGAAGTACAGACCTATTTATGAAAAGAAAGTTAAAGCAGTTCACCATTTAGCGTTATCCCCGATACCACTTCATTGCGAATTCCTTATAATTAGTATCCATAAGTAAAACTGAAAAACAGACCTCATAACGCCTTATGGCAACTTAATAAAATTAAAGGAAAATTCTATGTCTAATGCAATGACTGGCTCAGTAAAATGGTTTAACAACGATAAAGGTTTTGGCTTTATTTCCCCAAAAGATGGAAGTAAAGATGTTTTTGTCCATTATTCTGCAATTCAGAGTAATAATTTCAAAACACTGGAAGAAGGTCAGGAAGTTTCATTCTCTGTTGAGAGTGGTGCTAAAGGCCCATCCGCAGCAAATGTTATCGTATTATCTTGATTTAATTTGACTGCTTAAATCTATTAGCGACTTTACGATAGCGATGAAGGTAATATCCTGAGTAGTTAAAGTTGTTAATCAGTAAAAAACCGCTTAATTGCGGTTTTTTTGCATGGCGGTAACAGTATTTTTTTTAACTCTTTGTTTGATTATTTCGCCTTGGCAGTTTAAAGGGGAGCAAATATTGAAGCTCCCATTAAACTTATATTCCGGTAGTGGTTTCAAACCCGCATCAAGGAAGGCGGCAGATTTTTAGGCTGTTGGGTTGTGTTAGGTGTCAGGCGTTGCTCAATATCATCAATAAAGCGTTCTAACCAAGCTTGTAGTTCAGTTACGTCTACTTCGACCAAGGGGCGTTGTGACCACAAAATTGCTTGTCCATCCAAATCACCTTGGACATGAGCCGGCCAATGTTGCCCAAAAAGATTGTTGGCATGACTGACTTCGGACCCTAATTCGCAGAACAACTGTAGCCAGTTGTCGTGATAACAGCCAATCAATACCTGAAAACGTCCATCAACTTCTAAAGTGTAGATACCATCGTCGGTAGGGGACGCGGGCACTCCGAGTTTAGAGAACAGCGCTTCTATAAGCTGGTGATAATCGTGTGTCATCGTGTTTTAGGCTCGAAGTTGGAAACGTAGAAATTTTGTCCCAGTCCGATTTCCTTGTTGTACATGGATTTGGACCAGAAATCTTGAGAGAACCAGTTGGAGAATGAGGTTTTATCCGGGAAGTTGAACTCGCCGAAGTTAGGATCGAAGAAGGTAACACCTTTCTGGTCATCGACATAGGCGGCTACAGTGTGTCCAGCCATCTGCCCTTCAAAGCTGATCTTCTTGTAGCCTGATCCCTTATTACCTGTATCCAGGATAGCGTTTAATAGATCTTTTGTGCCTTTGCTGCCAGTTTCGCCGTTTGTATCAAGCTGGCTTCGTGGTTGGACGCCGTTCTCACTAAGCCAGGATTCCGTTATTTGACTTTGTTCGGCATAGGGGTCCATGCCATCCATCTGTAACTGTTTGATGGAAACCAGAGAGTCGATATGGAATTGACCTTTCTGGCCGCCTACGTAGAGCTGATCGAAGACACTTTCTCCTTTGGCATGAGCGCTTATCCAATGAGCTGATATGGATTCACAAACCCCGCCGGAGGTGTCACTATGTTTCATGATTTGGTCCAGAAAGGTACCTTTGGTCTGGGCGAACTTGAAAGTCACTTCTCCACCGTGTTTATTTGCAGAATCTCTAACACTCCCTAATGTGGTGCTCACCGCAAAGTGAACAATTCTGTCCTTGATCATGCTGAACGAGAAGCGGCTTTCTTGATTCTTCTTGCCATCGGTGGTTAGTTGACGATCGAGCATAGAATGGCCCGGTAGATTGCGTTGAATCGCCGCTGAGAGGCGCTCTAATAACCCTGGTCTGGGTGAAGAGACTTTCAGGGATTTACCCGACAGTTCACCCTGTGGTTGATTAACGGCTGTGGTATCGAGCTGTTGGGTAGGAAATATTCTTTGGTGATTAATACCTGAAATGGGAGACAATGGTCACTCCTTAAGTGGTTTTTTTGAGATATACGCTTGGATATTAGGTAGAGTGAATCATAATGTTTTGTCGAAATAGAGAATATTAATAACGGCAGAAGAAATTTTCACTTTCCGTCGAAAACCGGTTATCTCTTTGAAGTGTGATGGTGTCGTCAACTTTGCCATTGGTTATTGATGGCTGACATCAGTGCTTCTAATTGGCTATCCAAACTGGCATCAATGATCCCGACTTCTGTTTCTAAAATACAGCCCCCTTGATCGAGGCGCTCATCAGCAGTGATCTCTAAGTAGCCGATTTCAGGGAAATCTTTGTGTACCCGTGATATTTGTTCGCGAACTGTTGCGGCCTGTTCAGGATTAACGCGCAGGATAACCTGTTTTTGGTTACTGACTAATGACAGGGCCTCATGAACTACCTGTAAGGTGAGGGAAACTTGGTCATAATTCTTTAGGATTTTACGTACAGCCTGCAATACTACATTGCTCATCTGTTGCTCCACCTGTCGGTAATATTGTTGGCATTGCAACTGGGTTTGATGAATCAGGTTAGCTTGTTCTGCGCGGGCAGCATCAATGCCTGCTTGCCAACCTAACTCTTTTTGTTGCTCATACACCGCCTGCGCGTCATGTTCAATTTCTTGTGCCTGAAGCCGGGCAGCCTCAAGCAGAGATTTGGCACTGAGGCAGGTTTGATAGTCCGCTTTACGCAGTATCTGGAGTTCAGGAGACAGTTGGAGATGCTCTGTTGTTATTTTAATAAATGGTAACATTCTGTGTTCACTTGCTTAGCCAATTTGAGACACAATGCTTGTGCCAACGGTCGTTCTGCCTGGCTGACAGGCCAGGCCGCGAGGTTTTCATGGGAGGGAAGCCGCAGACTCAGGCGCTTAGCGAAATCGATAGGAGGAGACTCCATTGCCGTTAGCCAGAACTGTAAAGCACTGGTACGAAAATAGTTTGCATTGATTTCTGGTGGTAATGAGCGCTGCCAGCCAGTTGGCCAGTTGCCGATAATGATGTCGAGATAATTTAAGCAGAAGCGATGTCCCTCTTTTCCTAGTGAGTCATGTAAGTGGCGAAGTTCTGTCGCCATCAGACAATGGCGGATAGCTTGCCCATGAAGTAAAGCTCCTAGCCAGGTAAGAAGTTGTTCTAAGCACGATTGCTCTAACAAGGCAATATTTCCCAATCCAGTTGGTAATTCATAATCCACATGTAGATCAAATTGGGTCAGCAGTAGCCCATTTAGCCTGGGAGAGTTTCGCCACTCAGGTAGGGAAGATAAGACTGCAAGCCATTCCGATAATAGATGGTCAGAATGAATATAGCTGGCAGGGCAAAACCGAAATTGATAAGGCGTTAATGCGGTTACCATTTATTGCATCCTGCTTCGGTGCCACAGGAATTGCGCCAGATTACTGACAAATAATAAGGCTAACAATAGTACCAACACTCCAAGCAGACGTCCCTGTGACTCTTCAGTCACTTGGATAGAGAACAGCGTGGAGTAGCGTGGTGCCAGCGGTACTTGACGTACGCCTGCTGCGGGTACTAATACGACACTGATCCGATCATAACTCAACCCTTCAATGCTGTTATTAACCAGTTGCTTGATCTGAGGAATGTAAGTGTCGAGTTGCACATCCGCTGCGTGCTTGATAAACACCGAGGAAGAGGCTGGCGATAGTTTTTTACCTAGTCTGTCTTGCTCCTCGGGTAAAACAACATGTACCCGTGCTACCAGCACACCATCTATCTCAGAAAGTGTTCGAGCAATCTCCTGTGCTTTGGCGAAATTAAGCCGTGCTCGCTCCTCTATTGGTGAAGAGATAAGGCCGTCTTTAGGGAAGACATCTTGTAACGAGGAAAAGCTCTCCCGTGGATATCCTTTACGCTTGAGCACCTCAACAGCTTGGGCGATATCAGACTCTTCGACTAACAGCTTGATATTGCCATCTTTGTCTGGCTGCTTATCAGAGGAAATGCCCGCTTCCCTGAGCAAGGCTAACATTTCGTTGCCTTCTTTTTGGCTAACTCCGGTGTAGAGTTCGATTTTACAGCCAG
The DNA here is from genome assembly GCF_963878145.1 of Photorhabdus sp. S10-54. Taxonomy (NCBI): domain Bacteria; kingdom Pseudomonadati; phylum Pseudomonadota; class Gammaproteobacteria; order Enterobacterales; family Morganellaceae; genus Photorhabdus; species Photorhabdus sp. S10-54. Next base: position 5,627 of record NZ_CAWNXG010000039.1, read on the forward strand.
TTAGCATCAGGACAGCGAGCATGACGCAGATTATATAGTGTTTCTTCACAGCTCCTCACTGGGCTTTCATTAGGGTTTCAATGTTTTGATTGAGTCGTCCTACCGTTTTGGCAATCAGCTCTTCTTGCAGGGTGATCCGCATTAGAGACCACTGCATTTGCATCAGGCTGTTAGGATCACTGCTAGGGACCGCTAGCTGTGTTTCCAGATCTTGTTTCGCCTGAGTAAGTTGTTGCCTGATCTGACCTAATTCATTGATCAGATTGTTTTCAATCCCCTGATCTTGATTGGACATAGCAAGTTCAAAACTCGCAATATTTTCGGCACTGGCCTGAGATGTGTTGAGTTCATCCAGGCTGGTGATCAGTGTCTCGCTTATCTGTGGTAGATCCATTGTTCCTCCAAATTTGAGGTGTGTTGAGTTTATCTAGGTTGTCTATCCTTGTTTTACTGAGTTGCGGTAGATCCATTATTCTTCCAAATCAGGTTTGTGTGAGTTTCGCATCAGGTTATCCACCATACCGTTACGGGGGATCAATGTTTTCAACTCCTGCCGGATAAGGTCATTCAGGTACTCATTGCCAGGAATAGGTTCAATCTTGCCGAGTATCTTGAGGAGCACTGTCTCCTGTTGTCGACCTGTGGGGGCGAATTCACGAACAATCTTTCTAAGTTCTGGCATATCCAGTGATGGCTTGATATTGCCTGTCAAGCCACCAAACTGCGACCATAGCTGCTCTTGTACCGGAGCGATCAGCTTGTCTTCTAACTGAGCACGTTGGGAGGGCTGTTTGTCAGACGGTAAAGCCTGATACCACTGCCATGTCACTTTGCGCTGTGTCGCTGGCTCGAAGTCGGCTAAAACGTTTTCCAGCGGTTCTCCCTGAAGCCAGCGTTGCTGGCGCTCTTTCAGCATTTGCTGATCAGGCGTGGTTTCCAGTGCTTGCTCAAAGCTGTGCTGGTGCTTGGAACTGACCGAAGGCTGTACCGTTGGTTGCGACACAGTGTTATAGGATGGTCCTTCAATCCTATTCATGAGCCAGTTGTTCCCGCATGCCGTCAACGAAGGAGAGCAATTGTGGATCGTCGCTGCCCGCCATTCGCGTCAGTCTCTGCTCCAGAGCTGATGCCAGACCCAAACGCCACTCACACAACGCTAACCACGGTTCCAGACTGGGACAAGGAAGATCCCGACCAAAATCCAGAGCCTGTTGATATTTGCCTTGGTTCGTTAGAGAAGAGAGCCGAATCAGGTTTGCTGCTTCTTGTCCTTCCTCGCTTGACATCAGCCAGTCGGCAATAATATTGGCTTCGTCATGACAGTGATGGCCGCTTCCAACCAGAGCAATATCTGCCAGTAGCCCTTTGAGTGAACGTGTCATGATTAGATCTTCTGTAATATGCCCTGCATCAGGTCTTTCATGGACCGGGTGACAGTAGAGTTAATGTTGTAGATTACCGACCACTTGTTGATTTTGTGTTGTAAATCAGCTAGCAAAGCAGGGTTATCAGGCCCGCCGCTGAGGGCGGCGATTGCGTCATTAACGTCGGTGTTAGCTGTGTTGGCTTGGGTCTTAAGCTGCTCAGCAACCTTATCGAGAGTATTAACTGTCTTTGCGGAAGTAAAAATTTCAGCCATGATGGTTTCCTTCTGTTGTGTTAAGTATTGTGATTGCAGCTTGGATGGCATCAGCCTCCAGTTGCCATTGTTGGTATTCTTGTACTGAACCGCCCCGTCTCAGGCGTTGTTTGATATCGTTCAGCGCCTGAGCGAGACGGTGTTGCATTTCGTTGACATAAGTGGGATCAGCACCAAACAGTCGTGCTTCCAGGGATGTCATCATGAAGCTGGGCTCCTGTTAAGTTTGACGATAAATTGTTGTCCACCCTTGATAATAACAATCGCATCTTGACGGATGGCTTCGATTCTTAAACCATTTTCTGTGGTTGCTCCAACCGGATAACGCAGGTTGTTTTTGAGTACCACATAGGGTACACGCCCGAAGGAAACGGCCCGGACGTCGAAATTGAGCTCATCATTGCGAGTGAGACGCTTATTATTCAGTAATACCAGTGTTGGCCGGCTGCCGAACTCTTGTTTAAATACCTGCTGTAAGCGGTAGAAGTTATGCGTCTGGTGCTCATCCAATTGACCAGTGAACTCGATACGATCATTTTTATCTTTGTAGATCAGCGAGTCGGGTAAATCATGTTTAGCCAATAACATATCCAGTCGCTTGAGGTGATTACCGGTGAACTTCGTCTGGTTTTCTATACCAAGTAATCCCGGAACATCACGTTTGAGTAGTGACTCGATATCGTTCCATTGCTGGCTGGTATCAGTGACTTCTCCCGTAAGGCGGACCCAACCGGGTTGTTTGCCATTGCGGCTTTGCACCTGGGCATAGCCTAATTTTTGTAAAATGAAATCCACCCCCTGACGTAATTCTTCCATAGTACGCAACTCCAGCCGATAACTGAGAGAGTGAGTATCGAGATACTGTTGCAGCGCCAGCCGTTGTTGATTGAGGTCCACATAACCTTTGAGCAGTAGTGGCCCATGATCGGGCATCATTTGTACACTTATCTGGCGATAGGCTGAATCGCCATTGAGAAAACGGCGTAGTTCTTGCTCGGCGAGGCCATTGGACATGTTGCTCCTTTGCCATCCTTCATGCCCAAGCAGTGCCAGAAGACCGAGTGCCAAGACCAGACAAAGTATCAACATCCCGCCTGCTACCCGGCTACGATTTTGGCGGGCAGGGCGCTGGCGTGGTATGACCGCCAGTTCAGCGAGTTGGTTCGGGAATGCATGTTGTTGGTCACAAAAAGCCCACAATAACGGGCCAGCCTCTTGACGGGCCAGCGCTTGCAATGTCGCACCCGATGATAGCGGTTCGCCATTCTGACTTGGTGCGACTTCACCGGCCCATTCCAACAGGCGAATTGAGTCTGGTTCGACTTCTAAAATCAGGTGCACAGGCGCAACATCTTCATCCACCAGAACGATATCTGCCTGTAGGGGGTCTGAGCCGATGGCTAAACGCCCCTCAGCTAAATTAACCTCAATACTTTTATTCAGTCCGCGGTAAAAGCGAATTTTCCAACTCATCTGTTCGCCTTATTTTGCGCACGAACACACCAGGTTTCCTTCAATGAACATTGTTGTTCAATGACTCGCCATCCGTAAGTTTTACCCATTCGGCATGAGGATAGAAATGAGCTTTTACCTGCTTGCCGTAGGGTTTCTTGTACTTGATGGGCTGAGGATAATGGTTGGCATTGTGCACTTCCCAGAACTTTACTCAGCGATAGGCTCTGGTTAGAGATATCCTGTGTTGCCAGTAATCTAGGGCGTAGATCTTGTCCGTTACCAAGAGCCAGATAATGGGCTATCCCACTATCAATCAGACGTGGCTCAATAATGAATAGCCGTACTGATCGCCGAACTTGCTCACTGGTATTGCGAAACAAGACACCTAGGTAGGGGATATCGCCTAAAAATGGCACCTTGCGTGTTATTTGACTCATTTCGTCGCGGTAGATGCCACCAATCAGCAGACTTTGCCCATGTCCAACTCTGGCAACGGTATCGACAACGGTTCGGCTGATAGTCGGGATGCCATCCTGTCCTGAGCTATTAGGTTTCTGGTTACCATCCTCAATATGCAGGTCTAAACTGATTTCAGGAGAATCTCCTACTTGGATGACTCTAGGGATCATGCGCAGCATAGTGCCATAGGTAAGGCTTTTAAGCTCGGCAACCCGTTCGCCATTAACTTTTACGTAGTAGGTTTCATTGTTGTCAATGACTGCTTGTGTATTCTCCTGCGTTAAAAGCGTTGGGCGGGAAATCACCTGAGCGCTTCCTTTACTCTCTAGTAAGGTTATTTTGGCGAGCAGGTAATCCAGGCCACGGCGATCGACCAGGCTACCTAATGCGGCTGAACCGAGGTTTTCACCTTTTTCTTTGCTCTCTCTTTTTTCCCTGGCAGAAGTTGTGATATCAATGATATGGCGAGGCCCGGTGTTGATTCCGACTTGCCAGTCAACTCCTAGTTCTGAAAGGTTGTTTGCGTCGATGTCAACGATGGAAAGGGCAACTTCAATCCGGGCGGATGGTTTATCCAGTGCGTTGATCAAATGGGCGTACATGGACATCCTTTCCGGGTTATCCCGTACAATGATGGCATTTAGGGAGGGTTCTGCTTGTACGACCGCACGGTTTGAGTAGCTTTCTCCCATAGAAGAAGATGCTTCACCAGTAACAGCGCTCACATTGGTATCACTGAGCAGGCGGGAGAGGATGGTGGCTATGCCCGGCGCCTCAATACTGGTATCACGATACTGGATCTTGCGATCGACCACTGAGGCGTATTTGAGCGGGAAAATTTCCACTGTCAAGGCGCCCGTTTTTTCGCTACGCAGCAATGACTGCTGTTCCAGTGCGGATGTAGTCTGATCAAGCAGTTCAAGATAACGAGGAGGGCCTGATACGTAAACCAGTTGGTTGCCTGGATCAGGACGCCAGCCAAAGCGTGGCTCCCAAATACCGGAACGTTTTAGGGCTTGCTGTAACTCCGTTGCGTTGGTCCGTTCAAGTTTAAGCAAGCGCGATTGTATTTCACTGTTTTTGAATACATAAAGCACACTCCCGTCGTAGTACCAGACCAGATTATAGAGAGAGGATAAATGTTGCAGGAATTCCTGAGGAGTGTCCTGCTCAAAATGGCCGTTAACTTGATCGGTCACCTTGTCGCTGACAACCACTGATGCTTCATAGTTGGCGCCGAAATTAACCAGTACATCCCGCAAGCTTTCTCCTTTTGCCAGATAGTTATAAGGCGCAGGAAACCAATCCAGATCTTGGCTATAAGCAGAAGGGAGCATCACACTGCTGATACTCAACGATAACAGTAGGGAACGGCATAGCCTTTGGAATGGTTTCATGGTTGCCATATTGCCTGTTTCCATTGAGGGGCGGATTGGGTTTCCGACAATAAAGCCATGATTTGTTCCAGTAGATCGATGTGCAGAGTTAGCATCTGTTCCAGTATTTGAATATCCAAACTATCAAGGTCAAGGCGTGCTTCCAGAATAAGATTCTCTGATTCATCTAAGGTCAGTGCATGGGGAGCATGGCGTCCCCAGCGCGTAACTTGTTGCAATAGTGTTTTCAGTAATTCATCGCCTGACGGATCTTTTGGGTTGTGGCGCCAGCTTAGCGGGCTGGATAACACAAGTTCAGTTCCCTGTTGGCGAAAAAACAGGTTGTAGTTATCAATGTGCAAATGGTAATGCCCTTGTCTATCGGAAATAAAAGGCTTCTGGCCTAAGCGACTGGCCAAATGATTGAGTAGAATTTGCATGTTTCCTCTAATAATTAGGTCGTCGATTGCCAGTAAAAATTGTCCTGTGGCAGGCACAGAAAATGGGCACAAAGCCATTTTTTCAAGTGAGTAGCTTCCTCGGTGTCATGCTCTAAAGTAGTCAACCACGCCCAACAGGATGACAGTGCTTCGGGAACCGGCATAAAAGCGGTTAGGTCGCCGCCAGTCTGGAGTGCATCTAGCCCAGTAAACCAGTTGGGCCATGCTTCGCGAGCTTGGGTTTCCGTTGTCAACAGCCGTTTTTCTAATAGTTGCTTGCGTTGATTAAGCGCTGCTTGCAAAGATGTAACCTCTTTATGATATTGTTCCCGGCATTGAGACGAGACGCTTTCGGCTTGCTGCCAAAAATGCGCTTTAGCACGCAGTTGCCGTTCTTGGATCTGTAACTGATCAAATTCAGTGAACCAGAAGTCTATCTCTGGCTCCAACAAACGGAGCCACCAGTCAAATAGCGGCTGTAATACCCAGTGCTGTAAAAGATGTCTGTCAGCTAGGTTTATGCGGTCACCCAGCACCTTATTCCAGTCACATTCCGGTTCTGCCGCCGCTCTAATGAGCTGTTGTAGGTCATCACGCCGCAAAGCTTGCCCGCAATTTAACCGTCTACGAAACCAGACGGACTTGATCAAGCTTTCCAGCAGATGTCTGGGTAGCAAACGTTGTAATAAAATAAACTGTTGGCTATTGATAATGTCTCTATTCTGATACTGAATAGCCGATGATTTTCCGAGTAATTGATCCCGGCGTGGAATTCCCGACTGCGTGACAGAGATCTTGCGGCCGAGAAACATGCTGGTTCGAGTCTGATTATGGTCTTGCTGGCTCATGCTATGCTCATCTTGCTGCTAGTCACTCTTGTCGATTAAATTAGGGATGGCCTTATTTTATCTGTCAGGCCAACGGTTAACTTGTAAAAAACGTCAGATTATTTTAGCCAATCGTTACTCTTTGCCATACCTGGCTCGACTGGGCGTGCAATTAAAGCGTCTCCGATAGCTTTGAGTGAAGTAGGATTGGCTGGAAAATCCTGCTTCCATCGAGATATTAACAATACTCATCTCGCTATTGAGTAGTAGTTGATGTGCATAAAGAATACGGCGTTCACTGATCCAAGCGCGTGGTGATATTCCGTACACCGAACGGAACAGCTCCTTGAAGGTGGTTAATCCCATACCAAATTCTTTAGCGAATTCACTGAGTTTCCACTCCTTAAGGTAGTGATTTTCCATAAAACTCTGTAAACGTTCCACTTGGCGATTGCTCAATTGTCGTAATACTGACATGAGCAAAGTACCTTGTTCTCCAAATGCTAATAACAATAGCAGTTCTTCTGTTCTGAGTTGACCCAGCGCTGTAGGATAATCATGAGCCAATAGATCGACCAGCCCATTTATACTTTGAGATAACAGAGGGGATGAGGTAAATGCAATTAATTCGGGTGTTGACATGTTGTGCCGCTCGACTTCACTGAGCAGAGTACCAAAGCGTTGCAGAAACCCGTGGAGGAAAGTTGTACTCAGAGGCAACCAGAGTAGTTTGCAAGTATCGCTACGCGTTTTTGCTGCATAACTGCCACGACGAACAAAAAGCAACTCGTTGTGGGAGATATCGTAGGTATTGGTACTGTCCTGCCATGTCATTTCACCTTCGAGCAGGATATATATCCCTTCTTGGGGGTGCTCTATAACGTTAAAGGCAGGCATGCTACGCTGGAGTAGTGAGATATCCATTCCCTTCCCTGATGTTGTGATGCCGTTCATTCTATTGTCCTGGATCTGTTGGTGTTATGTCTTAAAAATACAAATTACATTATTATTAGTAGATATTTTCTTTGGTTTCGCTGCCTGGAATAGACAGTGAAAAATAATTTTACGTATTTAACCTGATGGTTAACTATAGCATCTTTTAATTAAAATGATTTTTGCTAGTGGGCCTATAATGTTCTTTGGTCCGAATACTGTATTATTCTCACGTTTTATAAACGTTTTATAAACGAAGAGTGAAAAGGGATCAGTTTTTTGCACGATAACGATTGCCTATAAATTTTGCACCCTTAGTTATAAAGTTATACCCTATGGATTTCAAGATGCATCGCGACGGCAAGGGAGTGAATCCTTGGGAGCATAGATAACTATGTGACCGGGGTGAGCGAGTGCAGCCAACAAAGAGGCAACTTGAAAGATGACGGGTATATAAACCGAGTCTTTTGTCTTGACTGATATTGATAGTTATCTCCTTTTATTCAGGAAATCTATTAGTGATTCATAATACGTTAGTAATTGTAATGAATGATAGCTAGAGTAATATTAACGAATTAGCAGGTGTAGAAATCAGCGCAAAGTGAAATCAAAATAGCTACGTGTAATATAAATCACTTAATAATAAATTCAATCTGATTTCAGCTATTTGATCCATCGATAAAAACAAAAAATCCACCCAACTGAATTGGATTGTTTATTATAATATTGTTTAAGCAATGTTAGGTTATTAGCAGTAATTTTTATTTATATTAAATTTGTTGTTATTATGTGATTAAATCGTAACGCTTAAGAAACAAATATATACCCTATGGATTTCAAGATGCATCGCGACGGCAAGGGAGCGAATCCCCGGGAGCATAGGTAACTAATGTGACCGGAGTGAGTGCAGCCAACAAAGAGGCAACTTGAAAGATAACGGGTATAAATTGTATTTCGTTTGCAATTGAGCATTGGCAAGGTATTTAAATGCCAATGCTCAGTTCATATATGCAGTTTGACTGTCAAAAAACGCTGTTTGAGGACAGGTTACGGCTCCGGCGGGCGATCTTGCCACTGTTCTAGCCAGCGCAAAACTTCTGCGGTAGCTTGGATAAGATCAGCAGGAATATATTGGTCTATCAGGCCATCTTGATAAAGTGATCGGGCCAGCGGAATGCGTTGTAACACCGGAATACCTTCCTCTTCAGCAATACGTCGAACTTGCAGGGCCTGCGCATCGGTGAACTTGAGTGTAATAAGGGGTAACGGTGTCTCTCCTTTCTTATAACGGATACCTACCGCAATGTGGGTTGGGTTGGCGACGATAACTGATGAATTCTTAACGCTAGCGCGCATATTGCTTGATTGTAATTCTTGATGAAATTGACGTCGTTTGCTTTTGATCTCTGGGCTGCCTTCACTCTCTTTATATTCCCGTTTGATCTCGTCTTTGCTCATTCTAAGCTGCTTAATATGTTGGTAGTGTTCGAAGGCATAATCGGCAATAGAAATCACAATAAGCCCCATGCCGCATACGGTCATGAGCTGGGTTAACATTATGCCGAGTACAGGAACAATACATCTTGTTCCACACTCCGGCAGGCGCAGTAGTGCTTGTAGATTGCCTGCCAGAGTAATCCAAACCAAGGTGCAGAGCAGTCCTACTTTAAGTATTGATTTGATGAATTCCACCAGACTCTTGATAGAGAAGATTCTCTTAGCGCCTTCAACAGGGTTGATCTTTTTAATATCAGGTTTGATGGCGTGTCCACTAAGTAGAAAACCGTATTGAGCGAAGTGTGATGCCAGCGATAGCAAAACGGAAACACTTAGAATTGGCAGGCAGAGGTAGACCAGCTCTTGCATCAAGTTTTCAACCACATGGTTGAAGGCTTGGGGAAAGGGTTTCTCCAGTAGATTAGCCGGGATTAGCATCAGTTTACCCAGATGTTCCAAATAGTATTCAGACATGACCATTATCATGCCGATTAGCCCCAATATTAAGGAGGTGGAGACGACTTCGTTACTTTTGGTTACCTGGCCTTTCTTCCGGGCGTCTCTAAGTTTCTTGGGGGTAGGTTTTTCAGTCTTTTCTCCACTCATGGTGCCTCCAGAATAGGGATTAACATGCGCACTGGGGAGAGAATTAACAGCACTTTATCATAGGCATGATGCATCAATAACCGGATATAGATAACTAGTAACAGGCTGGCAATTGCACTTTTGATCGGCATTGCTAACACGAAAACGTTGAGAGAGGGAGCGAAACGGCTAATCAGTGCCAGCCCGAACTCTGCTAAAAACATGGCGATTAGCAAAGGAGCTGCCATTAAAGCGCAGAGCTGTAGTAGATAGCTAAACTGACCATAGAAAAAGTGGATCCACTGATTGGTAATTTGGGGAAAAAACTGCGTTACCGGCCAACTGTTATAGCTTTGAAATAGGGCGCCAAGCAGACCAAGAAAAGCGCCGCCGGAGAAAAAGAGTGTTATCAAAGTTTGAGTCAATAATAGACCTGTGGGTGAGGTTTGACTTCCTAGGGAAGGGTTAAGCACTGAAGCCATTGTTGCTCCCCGTTGGTTATCTATAATAAAACCGGTGGCTTCCATCGCCCAAAATGGGATAGAGGCGATAAAGCCAATGAGCAGACCAAGCAGGACTTCCTTACCGAGCAACAGCGTCAATTCCAGACTACCTAATGTGGGCAACTGACTGCCTGCTACTGTTGGGTAAGCATAAAGGGCCAGTGAGCAGACCACGCTGTTGCGGATTAACCCACCACCTAGCATCTGTTTGCTGAGCACAGGAAATATCACAAAGCAACTCATGATGCGTGGTAACAACAGGGTATAAGCAAGCATTTGTTGCTGGAGCTCTGGTAGGGTCATTTGATTAGCGGCACCTTAAGAAAGGTCATGTTGGCAAAGCTATAGAGTTCGTTGCCAAGCCAGGTAGCTGTAGCGAATAGAGTAATAATGACCGCAATTAATTTGATGACAAAACCAAGCGTTTGTTCTTGTATTTGAGTGAGCGCTTGGATCAATGAAACCAATGTTCCTACTGCCGCAGCCATGAGTACCGGCGGCAGGGAAAGGATTAACACTAACCAGAGAGATTGGCTGGTGAAATGCAAAATATCAGCATTACTCATGTTCAATCTCCATAACTGATAACAAGGCCGTGTGTTAGGCGTGTCCAGCCATCAAGCAGGACAAATAACAGTAATTTGAAAGGAAGTGAGATAGTCATTGGAGAAACCATCATCATTCCCATTGCCAGCAGAATGTTAGAAATAATGAGATCGATTGCAATAAATGGTAGATAAAGAAGAAACCCGATTTCAAAAGCCCGGGTTAATTCACTGACGGTAAAGGCGGGTAGCAGTATCAATAGGCTGTCTGGTTCTAGCCGATCTGCATACTGGCTTGGCCAAATTTGTCGGGTACTATCGATAAAGAAAGTGCGTTCACTGGGTTTAATATGTTGTTTGAGAAAATTCCGGTAAGGTGTCAGGCCCTCTTCCACAAATTTATCTACTGATTGCGCATTGCTGAATGAAACTTCATTTTGACGCAGGTAATCTTGAGTGGCGAAACCCACCGGAGCCATCACATAGATAGTGAGGATAATTGCCAATCCGTACATAGCCATGTTGGGTGGGATCTGTTGTACGCCCAATGCGTTACGCAGTAAGGAAAATACCACAGACAGTTTGAGAAAAGAGGTCGCCATCACGGCAATAAAGGGAAGCAGAGCTAGCAAGGCCAGACCGATGATGAGATCCAATTCGTTCGGTAGCTGGATCATGGTTGTTTCTCCACGGAGAGATGTTCAACTCTTACACCCAGACGTCCTTCAATATCCACCAATCGCCCTGAACCCAGGCATTTCTGATTGACGAGAATACGTACCTCGCCATCTGAAGGAACACCAAGATCGAGTAATGAGCCGGGTTGCAGGCTGGTGAGTGTCTGTAGATCCAGAGTCTGACGGCCCACTTCGAAACTGACATGAACCTCTAGTTCGTTTAAGTCTGTTACTGGCAGAGCGTTGTCAGAACTATCAGGAGAGGGGGTGTGCATAGTGATTAACTCCAATTTATGGTCATGGGATTTAAAGTAGGCCCAAGGGCGTCCTTCCAGATACGCTAATAAAGGGTCATCTGGTTGTTGCTGTGGGGGCAGTAGCAGCACATCCCCTGATTCCAGAGTACGAAACACATCTAAAGTCAGGATTATTGCTCCCCATTGCAGAGAAAGCCGTAATGGAATAGGCAGGCATTCTCTAGGTTGACGTTCTGGCAATATGGCAATTAAGGGGGATGGCTCTGGTAACCAGAGCGGCAATGTGGCCCCTGGCCGTTCAAGGCGTAGTCGTAAGCAAGCTGACAAAGGACGTTCTGACGTGGTACTCAGTGCTGACCATGACAGAGTGGGTAGCACTTTGCTTTGATATTCCAGTAGTGCCAACAGCAGATCTTGAGGGAGTGATGTGAGGTCCGCTTGTTGTAGATCAGGTGCGAGCCACAGCGCTAACTCGGCTGCATGGCAGTACAAGGAGAAGGTTTGTCCCTGCCAATGGGCGATCAGTTTCCTGTCTAACGTCTGAGGAGGAGAAATCACATCCAGCGAGAGATAGTTATTATCCCAATTAAATTGTTGCTGGTGGCGACTCAGGGTCTGGTGCAGCGTTAATTCTTCCAATGAAACTTTGGATAAGGTCAGGCTATTCATGCATCTTTTTTCCATTCTTCATATACGCTGCGACGTTGACGTGATCCATGTTCACTATCCGTTTGAGACGGAAGGGAGAGTTCAACAGTTTGTGTTGGGTAAAGAAGTTGTAGACGTTCAATCAGTTCAAAGCGTGCCTGTTTCAGGAGTTGTTGAGCTGCCGGATTCGCTAAAATCTCTATTTGAAGTTTGCCATGCTCGCTGGTGAGTTGGATCTCAAGTGCTCCCAGGCTAGGAAGTGTCAGATGTAATGTCGCCGGACGTTTCTGTTGGGTTAGTTCGATACTGATCTCTACACTCAGTTTGTCGATTAACGCTTCCAAAAGGGGAGATAGGGTTGAAGCTGCTTGCATCGTGGCGAGGATGCGCTCCCCCGGCAGGAGTTGCGTTTGTGGGAAGAAAGGTGCTTTCCCGTCTGATCCACCAGAGTAAGAGGATTGAGAGTCGGACTCTTTTGGCTTTAATACCAACAAATGGGATGTTTCGATTTCATCCAGTGTTTTTCCTTCCGCAGAGTTGATTTCGTTGGCATGGCGGGCAGGTATAGGTAAAGTTGGGTCTGTTTGTTGGTGAGGAATGGCACCGTGTTGTGTATCTGGCTGAGATGGGGATCGGCTAGGTGTTTGATATGCCCGTTCATCGTTTATGTCTTGCTGAACAGGTATCATTGCTGTGTCAAGATGAGAAGTTACCGTGATATCAACTGGTTTTAGGCCAGAATCAGTCAAGGTGTTCAGGTTGGGCTGACGTGTTGGGACTTCGGGTGCTGACAGAGATTCCCTTATCTCGTTAGCGATCTCATTGAAGCGATGAGCGGGGGACGATACGTTTTTTTTCTGATTTTGAAGTGGCGCAGGCATGCCATGGCCTGTCAATGATAAGGCTTGCTTGCGCGGATCATCAATTGCCAGTTGGGAAGAGTCGAATAGTGGAAGCTCCTCATCTGAGTCATGTGTGGCATGTTGATCCGCTGGTTTATTGTTTGTCGTCGTATTGGTTAACGGTTGTTCCGTCCGCCGTGTGGTTGACTGACGCGTGTTGGCGGCATGAGAGGTGATAGCTTGCTCGAAACGGCGTTGCGAATCTGCGTCTGCTTCTGCGGGAGACGACGTTGGGAGGGAGGAGACATCTTTTTTGCCGATAGCTGTCAGTGGGTTCATACTCTTCTGTTTTACACTCTTTCCTGGCGATGGAACTCTTCTTGTTCCAGCTCTTCCTGGTATTCACCTTGGGCTCGGATCGCTTCTTGTTGCTGACGACCCAATTCATTAAATTTTTCTTGCTGTTGGCGTGCGTGGTGCAGAACACGTTGACACTCTTTTAATTGACGGAGTTCCAGTTCCACTTTTTCGGTCATTTCAGCCACTTGCTTTTCCAGTTGCGCTTCATTTTCGCGTAACAGGGCAATTTGTTGTTGCCAGCGTTCAAGGCCTTTGCGATCAATAGGTTGGCCTTGACACAATTCAAAAAGCCGTTGTTCTTCTTCTATTCGCCATTGACAGTAATCTTGCAAGGTTTGCAAAGCCTGCTGATGGTGTTGACGGGCCGTTTGCAGTTTCATTTGTTGCAAGGAAAAATGTTTTTCAGCGCGTTCGACTCGCAAGGCCTTTATACGTTGTAAACGGCCAATCATTATTTTGTTATCTGCTGTAATTGAGCTAAGGTTTGCGGTAAATCACTTGGCTCATGGGTGCCTTGGCGTAACCAGCTACGTATTGCTTCAATGTGCGCAATGGCATTGTCAGCAACGGGATCTTGCCCTTTTTGGTACTCTCCAATCTGCAACAAAAGCTCAACTTCTTCATATTTAGCTAGCCATTTGCGCAACAGGCCGGCCTGAGCCTGATGTTCAGGAGTGATAATTTGATTCATCACCCTGCTAGCGGAACGTAACACATCGATAGCTGGATAGTGGTTAGCCGCCGCCAGTTTGCGTGACAAAATAATGTGACCATCAAGGATAGAGCGGGTCTCGTCTGCTACAGGCTCTGTCATGTCATCGCCTTCCACCAAAACGGTATAGAGGGCGGTAATCGAACCTTTGTCGGATTGACCAGCACGTTCCATTAGCCGTGGCAAAGCGGCGAACACTGATGGGGGATAACCACGTCGGGTTGGCGGCTCGCCGGCAGCTAAACCTATTTCTCGTTGCGCTCGGGCGAAACGGGTCACGGAATCCATTAGCAGGAGTACACGCTTACCTTGATCACGAAAATATTCAGCGATTGATGTAGCAACAAATCCTGCTTTAGCCCGCTCCATTGCCGGGCGATCTGAGGTCGCTACCACCAGCACTGAGCGTTTTAGGCCCTCTTCACCAAGATCCGATTCGATAAATTCCCGCACTTCACGGCCACGTTCACCGATGAGCGCCAGCACGGTAACATCAACTTCGGCGCTACGAATCAACGTAGATAATAGCGTACTTTTTCCGCCGCCAGCGGCGGCAAAAATCCCCATACGTTGACCTTCGCCGCAAGTGAGTAAGCCATCAATAGCGCGTACGCCGAGAGAGAGCGGGTGCTCAATCCGTTTACGACTCATGGGGGCTGGCGCATCTCGGTAAACCGGATACCAGGCTTGTGGCTCCGGTAATTGACCGCCGGAAAATGGATTACCTAGCCCATCAAGGACTTGCCCTAACAGGTAGTCCCCCACGCCAACTTGATGCATAGCTCCGGTTGGACTCACTTCAGTATTTGAAGAGATACCAAACATCTCGCCGAGAGGTGTTAACAAGGCTTGATGTTGTTGGAATCCAATCACCTCCGCCAAAAGCGACAGTGTGTTGTCAGGATTGCGTAAGTGACAAAGTTCACCTATCCGTACACCAGGAATAACGGCTTTAAGTAGTGTACCCGTGACCTGAGTAACCCTGCCGCGAATCTGAATTAGCCGGCATTCATTAATGGCGTGGCGCATTTTGCCGGGAATATGGTCAAGGGAAAGCTTCATAATCGTTTATATAACCTCTGCTATAAATACTATAGAGAAGGGGAGGAGGAAGGGATTGCAACCTGAGTCGGGAGTTTTTAGAAAATAGTTGGAGTTTACCTGGCTGTTCTCTGCTTTATCGGTAAGATTTCCTATTTTATTCACGGTGTGTTGCCCATGTTTTATGGGTCTTATATCAGAACAATGGGGCTCTTCCTTGAGTTATGGCGGTTTTTGCTAAAAATTCACGACTGATTTTGGCATAGGCCCAGGAGCGGTATCTTTATAATTTGTTCATTATTAACTCTGATATGACAAGGTAGACTATGGATATTATCCAGAATCATCTTCATTCGATAACTTTATCAGAACTGGGTGCTGGGGTTACCGCACAACAGGAACAAGCTAAGGTAGGTCAGTTTCAGGGAGAGAAAGTTGTGCTGGTATCAGCATCCCAGTCTTTTGCTGATGCGGCCGAAGAGATGACTTTTGCATTTTCGGAACGCAAGGATATGCCACTTTCCAAACGTAAAGTTAGCGATGGACATGCCAGGGTGCGAGAAATTGAGGCACTGGTGGGTGAATATTTGCAGAAAGTGCCAGATTTAGAGCGTCAACAAAAAGTCAAGGCATTGATCTCTCACTTAAATAGTGCTCAGTTGACTAATATTGCTCAGTTACAGGCTTATCTGGAAAGTTTCTCTGGAGAGGTGAGTGAGCAATTCTATGCGCTAAGTCAGGCCCGTGAGGCGCTGGCGGGTAGGCCAGAGGCACATGCCATATTGACATTGGTTGAACAGGAATTGTCACGTTTAGCGCAAGAGCAGGGAATGGCTATCGAGTTGGGAGCCCGCATTACGCCTGATGCCACGGCAGCAGCTAGAAACGGGGTTGGTAATTTGCAAGCATTGCGCAACATCTATCGTGATGCAGTTATGGATTACCAAGGGTTGTCGGCTGCCTGGCGGGATATTCAATCCAATTTCAAGAGTAGTTCCCTGATGGAAGTAACAGGATTCATCATGAAAGCGTTGAGTGCTGATTTGGACAGCCAACAGCGGCAACTTGATCCGATTAAGTTGGAACGTGTGATGAGTGACATGCATAAACTCCGTTTGCTTAACAGTTTATCGGTTCAGGTTGAGCAGTTATGGAAAAGCGTGGTAGAGGGGGAAAGTCATGGCATACGGGCCTTCTGACCTTATGGGGGATGTCGTTTCTCTGGTTGAGAAACGTTGGGCCAATGTGCGAGATGTTGAAATACTCGGTCATACTTTGGGATTGCAGGATAGCCAAACTCAAATTCATTTCTACCGGGAGTTAAAGCGAGTGATTCGCTTGATTCCGGTGGAGGTGTTCAGTGATGAAGAACAGCGCCAAAATTTGCTTAATGCTTGTCAACTGGCGCTGGATACAGCAATTGAGAGAGAAGAAGACGAATTGTGGTCGGGAGAGGGAGCATCATGAACTGGATAGAGCCACAGTTGCTCCAGTTTTGTCAGGATTTGGGTATGGAGATGTCTGATGCTTCTAGCCCCTTGATCCAAATCGATTTTGAGTATTCTGGTACGTTGCAAATTGAGCGCTATGGTGGCGCATTAACACTTTGGCTGGCCCGTGAAATTCCCTGGCATCAGGGAAAAGAGGTCATGGTGAAAGCGATGCTACTCACTTTCAGTGGTCAGGGGCCTGAACTGCCCTTGCGTTGTGGTTGGTTGGGGGAAGATCGCCTGTTATTGTTTGTGACACTAGATGAACGACATATAACGTTGCCCTTGCTGCATCAGGCATTTCGCTCTTTGCTAAGAGTACAGCGTGAGGTGCTCGCTTCGTGAGCAAAATCGCTGCCGCCCATATAGGAATTGAGCAACTAACGGCGATCAGTCGGGAAGAGATAGAGGTTAGTTTACCTGATCGCTACGCATTATTGCCCGATGGTCAATCCGTTGAGACTCACGCCGCACGTCTTTATCCAGCCAACAAGGCTGATCAGGCTTTGTTGGCTTTTGCCTGCCCGCAAGATGGGTTTCACTCTCTGTTGCGTCCACATGATTTTCGTCAGGCGGTTAGTGGTCTGCGTACAATTTTGCAACAAGGTAATGACATCAGGGTACAGCATGCTGTCTCCCTGTTGGAAAAAATGAATCAAGATGAACAGTTGTTGCAGATGGCTCTGCACCTGTTGCACAAGGTATGACCATGACTCTCAGTGCTAAACAGCAGAGCGCTCTGTTGCTGCTCGGCTGGCTTCAACTTCAATACGGTCATCCTGACCGAGCTCGTATTTTATTGGATGCATTACTGGCTTTGCATCCTGAACATCAGGAAGGGCGTCGCGCCTTGGTGGTTTCATTACTTAAACTGCAAGAGGGGAGCATGGCAAAAGAACATTGCACTCTCTTACAAGAGCAGGGTGAACAAAGCGCCGCCCTCTGGCTTTGTGTTAGCCGTGCTTGTCAACAGGAAGGGAACCTGGAAGAAGCACGCGGTGCTTATCAGCGTTATCTCGCTCAAGGGGTCCTATTGTGAACCGTGGGTTTGAGTTATTGCGTCTGATTGGCGAGCGTAAAGACATCATGTTGGCAGTATTGTTGCTAGCCGTGGTCTTCATGATGGTTTTGCCACTTCCGCCTGTCCTACTTGACATTTTGATCGCCATTAATATGACCATCTCTGTTGTGCTCATGATGATGGCGGTCTATATCAATTCCCCTTTACAGTTTTCCGCTTTTCCTGCGGTCTTGCTGGTGACCACGCTGTTTCGTTTGGCGCTTTCCGTCAGTACCACCCGGATGATCCTCCTGCAAGCAGATGCCGGTAAAATAGTCTACACCTTTGGTAATTTCGTTGTCGGTGGCAACCTGATAGTCGGGATAGTGATCTTTCTGATCATCACTATTGTACAATTTATCGTCATAACCAAAGGTTCGGAGCGCGTAGCTGAGGTTAGTGCTCGTTTTTCCCTTGATGCCATGCCGGGTAAGCAGATGAGTATCGACGGAGATATGCGTGCTGGTGTTATTGACGTCAATGAAGCCAGGGAGAGGCGTAGCATTATCGAAAAAGAGAGCCAGATGTTTGGTTCGATGGATGGTGCGATGAAATTTGTTAAGGGTGATGCGATTGCGAGTCTCCTCATCATCTTTGTCAACATTTTGGGTGGGATAACTATAGGCGTCACCCAAAAAGGGATGTCAGCGTCCGATGCATTGCAGCTCTACGCCATTTTGACCGTTGGTGATGGTATGGTCTCTCAGGTTCCTGCCCTGTTGATTGCGATTACGGCAGGCATCATTGTTACCCGAGTTTCGTCAGAAGACGCCTCTGATCTAGGTAGTGAGATTGGTGATCAGGTCGTTGCTCAACCAAAGGCACTATTAATTGGCGGTGTTTTATTGGTGGTATTTGGCCTTATTCCTGGATTCCCTACATTAACTTTCTTAATGCTTGCACTGGTGGTGGCGGGTGGCGGTTATTTGCTGTTCCAGCGCCAGCGACAAGCCAACGCCAGCCAACAAGCGGATCTTCCTAGACTGTTAGCCCAAGGGGCAGGCGCACCGGCGGCCAAATCTAAACCCAAGAGCGGCAGTAAGGCCAAAGCTGGAAAACTGAATGAGAAAGAGGAATTTGCTATGACGGTTCCTTTACTTATTGATGTGGATGCGGGATTACAGGCTGAGCTGGAAGCTATTTCACTGAATGATGAATTAATACGGGTACGACGCGCCCTCTATTTGGATTTGGGCGTACCATTTCCGGGTATTCACTTACGTTTTAATGAAGGGATGAAGCAAGGGGAATACCTGATCCAGCTACAAGAGGTGCCCGTTGCCCGTGGTCGGCTGCGTTCAGCGCATTTACTGGTGCAGGAACCGGTCAGTCAGTTGGAATTACTGGCTATCCCTTATGAAGAAGGGGAACCTCTATTACCTAATCAGCCTACCTTGTGGGTAGCCGAAGCACATCAGGAACGTTTGGGGAAATCTGGGCTAGCGGTTTTATCCATGTCTCAGGTGATCACTTGGCATTTGTCACATGTGTTGCGGGAGTATGCCGAAGATTTTATTGGCGTGCAGGAAACCCGTTATCTTCTGGAACAGATGGAAGGCAGTTATGGGGAATTGGTCAAGGAGGCCATGCGCATAATCCCATTGCAACGGATGACTGAGATACTGCAACGGTTGGTAGGCGAGGACATCTCTATTCGTAATACACGTACGATTCTCGAAGCTATGGTGGTGTGGGGGCAGAAGGAGAAAGATGTAGTGCAATTAACGGAATATATTCGCAGTAGTCTCAAGCGTTACATTTGTTACAAGTATGCTAATGGCAACAATATTCTGCCCGCCTATTTGTTGGATCAACAGGTAGAGGAGCAGATCCGGAGTGGTATTCGTCAAACGAGCGCAGGTAGTTATCTGGCGCTAGACCCAGCGGTGACGCAAAGTTTCCTTGAACAGATGAAGAAAACAGTGGGCGATTTAACACAGATGCAGAATAAGCCAGTGTTAATCGTATCAATGGATATTCGTCGCTATGTTCGTAAGTTAATTGAAGGTGATCACCACGGCTTGCCTGTGCTCTCGTATCAAGAGTTGACTCAACAGATCAATATCCAACCTCTTGGCAGGGTGTGTCTATGAACCGTGATCCACTTAAGCCTTGGTTTGAGGAGCAGGGTTATTCGGTTCACCCTCACTATATGGGAAGTAGCGCGATCCCTCTTGGTTGGCGTGTGTGGTATGAAGATTGTGAAATTGCTTGGCGCTATGATGCGCCACGAGTTTGGATCATCATGTTACGTCGCACCCGGCAGCGTCGAGGACTGGCTAATCCATTTGCGCCTCTTTATCTGTTAGCAGCAGCAACGATGGCAATGCTTGGGCCGGGTAGCCGACTTTATGGTCAAGTTAATACTTTGGTTGATTCTCCCCTTAATGATGAGCGTTTGGCCCGCTTTTATCACCGTTGGACAGGCGCAAGTGAGGTCGCGCCTGGCTGGTTCGAGTTAGAAGCCAGTTGCGTTATATCGTTACATCAAATGAGAAAACAACAAAAAAAAGTCCAACTTTGACAGGAAGAATCAATATCTCTCTTTATTATAGGAGTCACTGATGCAAGAGAAACCTAACGCCAAGGTACTGCACGCTGCTGAGGCGGCCATTAAGGACAGTGATCACAGACTGCAACTGTTGCAGGAGATGTGGCAGTCTCTTGGCATCAACCCAAGTGTGGGTACAGAACTGTTTGGTCATACTGACGTTACTTTAGTTCAGAATGCCGAACAAGAGTTGCTGACAGAAGTTAATCGCTTACGAAGCAACCAACCGCCCTCTCTGGAAGAGGGAAAGCGTCTCCGTCGCCCACCTCGTATGCGTGGCATTATTGTATAAGGAGTTTGAAGGTGGAAATTAGGCCATATCAAAATGACCCACAGCTTTTTTTGAAAGATCTGAACGGGGTTTCGCTAGAGCAATTACAAGGTTCTGGATCTTCTGAACTCAATGAATTGGTTGAGCTTATTCTTAATAAGGGGATCAAGATTAAATCTGGTTCTGATGTTATCACTGAAAATAAAAATAAGGATCTCCTGAAAAAACTGATTGCCTATTTTCTGCCAGCGGACGCTATTGTCAAAGATGGTCATTTCGATAGCCAAATAAAGAATGGTATCAAGAATCTTAAATCCTTCTTGAATAGCTCGACATTAAAAACTGATTGGACATTAAGGGATTTTCTGGCTGCGGTTCATTTTAATTTAACGCCGGATCGTCTTGATGATGATGTAATCGATATATTTGTTTCTGTTATGTCAGGTCATGATAAAAAACGACTTGAGTTGCGTGATGACCTGGCAGCATTGACCGCAGAATTAAAGATTTACAGTGTTATTCAGTCGGAGATTAATGCGAAATTAGCAGCTAATGGGACGCTTAATATTACCGATTCCGGTTCCTTCGATTTGCTGGACTATAAGAAGTATGGCTTTAGTGATCAGGCCGCTTTTGAGAAAAGTGCTGAATATAAACTGTTAAAGAAGATATCTTCTGGCTCTGAAATCTCTATTAAGGCATTTTTAGAGAGTCCCAATAAGCAAAGCGGCGCTATGACAGGTCTGGCGGATTCTTACGAATATGACAAAGATAATAATCGCTTAGCCAACTTTTCTACTTCGGTTAATGATCGTGTAAATCCACTGAACAATACTGTCCAGGAAAAAACAACACGCTTAAATGAGGCTAGTTCCCGTTATAACGCGGCTATTGAGGCGTTAAACCGTTTTATTCAAAAGTATGACAGTATTATGCGCAATATTCTCGGCGCAATTTAAGGAATGATTATGGAGTATCAAGAAACATCAACGACTTCTGACCAATATGCACAAGAGCTGGAATCTTTTCTTCATGATGGCGGCACTCTTGCCATGTTGAAGGATATTTCTAGTGATACGTTGGAGCAACTTTACTCGCTAGCGTTCAACCAGTATCAGTCAGGCAAATGGCAGGATGCACATAAGATATTCCAGGCTTTGTGTATGTTAGATCACTATGACTCCCGGTTCTTCCTTGGATTGGGGGCATGCCGTCAGGCTATGGGGCAACTGGAGCAGGCAATTCAAAGCTATAGCTACGGAGCAATGCTTGATATTAATGAGCCCCGTTTTCCATTTCATGCTGCCGAATGTCTCCTGCAATTAGGAGAACTTGATGGGGCTGAGAGTGGTTTCTACTCGGCCCAACAGCTTGCGGCAGCTTCGCCGGAACAGGCCGCTTTGGCTGCCAGTTCTAGTGCAATGTTAGAAGCTATTACAATAAAAAGGACTCAGGAAAATGGATCCGATAGTAAATAAACCTCGAATTCCTCAATTGGGAGATGGTTTTCAAGTTGGTGAGATCCCAGCAACTATACCTCCTAAAGGCGAGGAGCACGTTACGTCTAGCCAGGCGGGTAACTTGCTGCCTTCTGATACTGCTAAGTCACGAGGAGTATCATTGCCAGCGCCATTGGCAGTGATGAATGCTCACCCTAAACCAGAAGACATGGCTATGCTCGAATCAGGTATGCAAGAGGTGATGCAGGCAAAAGAGCTGACAAAGGCGGTGATAATAAAGCTGACAGAAGTTTCGCGATTGTCCTCAAAGGAGATGGTAGAGAATTTTCTCTCATCTGAGGCAATAGAGATTGAACTGGGCAAACTGACCAGCGAGATTGAGCGTGATCAGACGAATCTCAAAATCGAAGATATCCAGCGAGCACGCCAGCAAAGCTTGCAGAAAATGGATGAGAACCAGCAGAAGATTAAAGAGGCTGAAAATTCAGCTAAAGAGGCACAGAAATCTGGATTGTTTTCTAAGATCTTTGGCTGGATCAGTGCGATTGCCTCAATTGTGGTTGGAGCAATTATGGTTGCTACCGGCGTTGGTGCGGTAGCAGGCGCTTTGCTGATTGCCGGAGGGGTAATGGGCGTGGTCTCTCAGGGACTACAACAAGCGGCTCAAGATGGTTTAATCAGCAAGGAAACCATGAAATGGTTAGGGCCGGTCATAACTGCGATTGAGGTTACGATGGCTGTGGCGGCAGCGGCAGTCAGTTTCGGTGGTTCAGCTGCTGGCTTGATAGCAAAAATGGGCGCTAAGATGGGCGTTAAAGTGGCTGAAATGACAGCTAAGATGGCAGTAAAGGCGGCAGAACTTTCTGCAAAAGTCGCTGGTACAGCAGCTAATACTGTGGCCAGAAGTGTGAAAGTGAGTGTGCAGGTGAGCGATATGGTGGTTGATGTTGCTAATGGCGCTGCTCAAACTACCAATGCTGCCTTCCAGAGTAAAGCGGCTAACCGACAAGCTGATGTACAGCTTTCACGTAGCGAATTGACTGCATTTCAGGCTGTTATGGACAAATTGAAAGAGGAGTTGTCCCAACTGGTAGAGTCTTTTCAACATGTGATGGAAATGATTTTTCAGATGCTCAATGCCAGAGGTGACATGATAAATAACCTTGCCAGCCGACCACAGGGAATTTAGGGAGTAAAAAAATGAGAATTGATAATGTTAGTAGTCATCAGGTGAGCAATGTCGATAACGGCGTTGATGCTGTAATTGACAAAAGTTCTGTGCCGACACCGACAGCACATGAAGCTGCTGTTCAACAGCCGGAAAAAATTAGGCTTACGGATACGGTTGAATTGATTGTACCGAAACAGAGCTTCGATCCCAGTCGCTTAGGAAATGTCGGACAAGAATTAAATAATACGCTGGATATGATGTCGCTGTTGTTTGAGATTGCCAAGAGAATGCGTGAACTGGGTATTTTGCAGCGTGACACTGAGAATAAAGCGTCCATTGATGCTCAGAAGTCACAAGTGGATGAGATGCGACATAGCGCCAAGTTGATGATTGCTATGGCAGTGGTTTCAGGCTTAATGACGATTGGTTCGGGGCTGATAGGTGGTTTTTCTTCCGTTAAAAACAGTCAAGCGGTTAAGCAGCAGAAGACGTTGGAAGGTAATATTGCTGGTCGTAACGAATTAATCGATCTTAAGTTGCAACAGTTGGGTAAGGGGAGCGATGCAGATCGGGCAGCAATTGGTAGAGTATGGAATGTAGCACAAGATGCTGACAAGAGTGCTCTGAAATCTATTACCTTGGTTTTTGAAAGTCGTAACAGCAAGCAGCAGTTCTTAAGTTCAGTGATGAAGTCTTTAGAGAGTATGTCCAATAATTCGGTACAGGTAGAACAGGGACTTTCTCAGGCTAAAGCTAAGGAACATGAAGTGGATTCATCTATTGCTCAACATGAAAAACAGAAGAGTGAAGATCAGATCTCATTGGATAACAATTTCATGAGAGAGGTTTTGCAATTGATACAGCAGCTTTATCAGAGCCATGTCCAGGCATGGCGCGCGGCGACTGGTGTGGTGTAATGCTGGCGGAGTAGACCCGTTGAATAATAAGCTTGGGCGCACCGAAAGGTGCGCTCTTATTGATGGATACCGTTATTTTATCTCGTTTTTAAAATCTACTCATACCGTCAAAGGTGCAGAAAAACGAAAATATCAAATTAAGATTTCAGTTCTTAACTGGCAGGATGTGTTAAGGAAAAAAAGCATCTTCCTATGCTCCGGTGTTTGGTTTTCGATAATCACTGGGGTGACCTTTTTATTAAAAGAATTGCCCTTGAGTGACAGAGGTCCAAAAGGCGATGGTAGTAAACTGAGTCCCTTTTCTGCGGGGGTAACCCGTTTGTTTGATTACTCGGTAATTCAAGTTGGTCTGATTGCCTTCTCTAGCAGGAGTAACCCATGGATGTGATAGCCATCGTCAACCAAGTTTTGTCTGAATTTGCTGCTAAATTCGGCTTGCCGCACCTAGCTTTAAATCATGAAGGTGTGGCTGCTCTCTGTTTTGATGAGCATCTTCACCTCTCTTTGATCTTAATTCCTGAACGTGACCAGCTCATTTTACAGATAGATGTCGCTGATATTACTGCGGTCGGAGAGGGGATTTTCCGTCAATTAGCTAGCTTTAATCGTCATTGGTATCAGTTTGATCTTCACTTTGGTTTTGATGAGTCAACGCTGATGGTGCAGCTTTATCGGCAAATGTCAGCAAGTCGGTTGAATCAGGCTGTTTTTGAAGAGAGCCTTTCAAGTATGTTGGATCATGCTGAGTTTTGGCAGGAATTATTGCAAGCTCAACTTCCGATGGGCTCTCAACAGAACGAATCTTTGGGAATGCGAGTATGAAAATTGAGAATTCGTTACCCATTCATTTAACAAATGTGCCCCATGAAAATGATAGCCTTTGTTGTGGTCGTCGGGTTACGTCAGGGTATATACCACAAAACGTTCATGAGCCGCTTTCTGCGGTGCTGAGTAGAGGTCTTGTCATGGGGCTTGAACATGAGACAACATTACAGCGTTTGTTGGATGGGCAGCATACTCCGTTGTCACAACGTAGGATCAGCCTAACATGACCAAAATAGGGTTGGTCATGTTGTGTTTGCTGATTACCGGTTGTGTTAGTGAGGCTGTTGAGCATGAAGCATCACGTCTGATTGAGGGCGATGTGACCATGCAGGCCTCTCTACCCAGAACGGCAAACGTTGAGGTGTCATTGTTGACGGTGGTTGAAGGAAAAGTGTTGACAGTGGGTGAGATGCATTATCGTTTGGACATGCTACCCGTCACTTTTTCTATGCGTTTGAGTCCGCAGTTTTCTCACGGTGAGTTATTCTTAAGGACTCGTCTACGTTGGGATGGGAAACGGACAGTGCAGGCGAAAAGCCAACAACGCGTCGTTGCAGGAAAAAGAATTGTAGTGCAATTGTCTCCCTTACCATGTTATCCAGAATGCCTATGAGTTTTAAATATTTTTGCATTAATAAATAAGGGATAATATTGTCTTTTAAATTTTTAAATGCTATTTGAATATCTATATAATAATACATTAACATTTGAATCGCTCATTTTACAATTAGTTGAATAGTTCCTCTTCTGTTATTTTCTTCTGTTTATTATGCTTGATTATATTTTACTTTTTCACCCTCAAAGTATTTAACTGTATTTTTAATATAGATTACACAAGCCATTTTAAATTAATATCACTTTTAATTGTTTTAATTGTTTTAATTGTTTTAATTGTTTTAATTGTTTTAATTGTTTTAATTGTTTTAATTGTTTTAATTGTTTTAATTGTTTTAATTGTTTTAATTTTATCTGCTACATTTGCCGATTTATTTAAACTGTTCCAATAGATTTCTGATACTATTTCTATCTTTACAGGAGATAGTAATACCTAAATTCCCAGTGCATCTTGCCATTGTCATACTTAATGATTTACTGTTTTGGTGGAAATTTTCAATCCCATCTATAATTGATGCTCAAAATATTGTATGGTCTGTGAATAGCAATGGGGAAAAGGTGCATTTTTATTATGAAAATGGTGTTTTTATCAAAAATAACTAACTCATTAAAAGGATGATAGATGTTTCAGTTTGATATTACTATCATTATCCCTGTTTTTAATGATGAAAATAATATAATCTATTTGTTAGATTCAATTTCTTCGCAAGAAAATGTTAATTTTGAGGTCATTATTATTAATGATGGTTCAACAGATAACAGCTTAGAAGTAATTAAAGAATATGAAAAAAGAGATAATAGAATACGGATCCTTAATCAAGAAAATCGTGGTGTTTCAATAGCTAGAAATTACGGCATAAAATATGCGAGAGGGGAGTGGGTTTTATTTGTTGATAGTGATGATTGGCTAAAACCACAAATATTAAGAAAATGGCTTGATCAAGCTATTGAACAGAGATTAGATGTGTTAATTGGCAATGGAGTCAGTTTTACAGAAGATCCATTCTCACAAGGGAATAGAAGAATAACACGTAGACAACCTTATGGCAGAGTGTTAACGGGTAAAGAGTGGATAAAATATTGCGTTGAGTGTAGAGAATGGCCACATTTTGTTTGGTTACAACTTATTAAAAAAGAATTAATTATAAATAACCAACTGAGTTTTATGGAAAATATCTTTCATGAAGATATCTTATGGACAATTAATTTGTCACTTATATCGAATCGAATCGGATTTTGTGAGGAGCAATTGTATTGTTATCGACATAATTTGCAATCAATAACTCGCTCAAGAGAAAGTAAAAAATTATATCATCGAGCTGATAGCTATATTACCGTGGTTAATTCAATTATTAAAATCTCAAAAGAAATTAAAGGTGAAAAGTCGTTAAAAAGATCTCTTAGTCGTCATGCAATACGAGAAGTTGGTAGTTTTTTTATTTTGTACAGAAAAAAGATACACGATCCATCCTTAAAAAAATTGCTTGCTAAACGTTTTATTGATCAAATTGCCTTGAGAGATTTATTACCAGGTGTGCATAATTACCATGAACTATGGTTTATTATACGTTGTAATTTAGTCTTAATATTAAGGAGGTTCATGGATGAGTGACTACAATGCTCTATATGATCTAATTTTTTAATCGTTTTCATCTGATTACTCTGTCTTTCCATAATCTATTAGGACAGGTAATTTAAAGTTAATGCTTTAATAAACTGTACCCTATGGATTTCAAGATGGATCGCGATGGCAAGGGAGCGAATCCCCAGGAGCATAGCGAACGATGTGACCGGGAGGAGTGCAGCCAACAAAGAAGTAACTTGAAAGATAACGGATATATCTATCTGTTAATTATTATCATTCCCTTACACATAATGATACACCAGCAGAGTTTGTTGATGAGCTTGGTATTATATTAAATGTAAGTAATCACCTTATAAAATTTAAGGCTGCACTATGTGTAGCCTTTTCTTATTCTACTGATTTCGCAGTATTCCTATTAACTCAAATTTAAGGCTACACGGCAGCCTATGGATTCCCATTTATGTGAGTGGGAGTGAAGGATGAAATACATGGATAAACAGCCTGACATCTGGATGCAGCTATGGTTATGGCTGCTGTCAGTCAAAGAACAAGGTATAGGTGCGGCGCTGGCTGCCGCAATGGCTTATCTCAGAGGTCGATATAACGGTGGTAAATTCTGGACGACAATTATGGATTCTATTATGTGTGCCATGATTGCTTGGTTTATCCGTGATGTGTTGAATTTTTTTGGTATGAGCACGGATTTGGCTTACATCAGCAGTGTCATTATTGGTTATCTGGGCACTGACTATTTTGGTCAGATCTTAAGAAAAGTTGTTAATAACAAAACAGGTAATAAATAATAGGAGTGAATTATGAGCAGAGGCATTCGAAATAATAACCCAGGTAATATTCGTTTGGGTGATAGTTGGCAAGGCTTGATCCCTGCATCACAGCGTACTGATAAATCTTTCTGTCAGTTTGTCAGTCCTGAATATGGTCTTCGGGCAATAATTAAAATTTTGCATAATTACAATCGGAAATATGGCCTTAAAACAGTGAAAGGGATCATTTCACGATGGGCTCCCACTAATGAAAATAATACTGATGCCTATATTAACCACGTATGTAAAGACACGGGAGTGACTCGCGATCAGGTTGTTGATGTATTTAATAAAGTATTTATGACAGAGCTTATTAAGTCCATTATTACCATGGAAAATGGTAGTCAACCTTATAGCGATGAGGTCATTGATAAAGCATTTTCCCTTTTGTAGAGCGATATTATGAAGTTTAACTCTCGTGGTTATACTGTTATTGCTCTGGCGCTTGCCTCGCTTCTGGTTTATCACTATTACGGTAAGTATACCCAACAGCTTGATACGACCGTTAAGCTACAGAGTGAGTTGCTGGAGCAGCAGAATGAAATCGTTAATCAGCAGGAGAGGATAAGGCTCCTGTCTGAACTGGATAATCAGCATACAAAGGAACTTGCTAATGCCAAATCTGAAATTGATGTTCTGCGCAATGATGTTGCCGCTGGTCATCGCCGGTTGCGCATCGCGGCCACCTGTCATCAAGGCCAAACCGGCTCCTCCGGCAGCGTGGGCCATGCAGCCACCCCACGACTTAACCCGGCAACTGAACAAGATTATTTCGATCTCCGAAGAATGATTGTTGAAAACGAACAGCAAACGAAATACTTGCAAGAATATATCAAAACTCAGTGTCAATAGCTGAGTTTTGATAATGTTATTGCGTAATGTAAAACAACGTAGGTGTGGGTTGGTTATTAGGGCAAGTATGCTTAAGGTCGATTAATAATCAAACAAGGAATACTGTGTTTTGTAATACAACCCGATAACCATCAGTATCTTCAAATGTTTTACCTTCAATATCCCAATATGGGTTGTAAGAGGGGACTGCAATAAAGCCAGCGTTTTCCATTAATAATATCTGATCTAACCATTCTGAATGGTCTGGTATATAGAAAGCCAATAAATTGTCCTGTGTGGGGGATCTTCCTACTGTTGTGCCACGATGATGCGTAAATTCAAGATGCCAGAGATGATTTGGATGCCCTAGAATGATGCCATCAAAATTTTCATGATTTTCGAATTGCTCTAGGAGAGTAAATCCTAAACCTCGGCAGTACATTTCAGCAACTTGAGTTAAATTGTCAGTTGGCCTGGCGATTCTTAGTATAGTAGATTTTTTCATGGTAATCCCAGTTGATAAAGTTTTTGTGGAATATGTC
Source organism: Photorhabdus sp. S10-54 (assembly GCF_963878145.1). Classification (NCBI taxonomy): domain Bacteria; kingdom Pseudomonadati; phylum Pseudomonadota; class Gammaproteobacteria; order Enterobacterales; family Morganellaceae; genus Photorhabdus; species Photorhabdus sp. S10-54. Next base: position 34,565 of record NZ_CAWNXG010000039.1, read on the forward strand.
CAATTCTCAGATCTTCTACTGCTATATAAAACAACCGGTAATGGTAGTTGATAAACGTGAAAAGTACAAAGTGGTGATTTTTAAAGTTAAAACAATCTAAAAATATCCGATACTACCGAGCTATTGTTTATAATATGACTAAATTTGGGGTTTTATAATTGGAGTTGTTTGATAAATTGATTGTCTATTTTTTTATTTTTATCACCATTTCAAGCACCAAAGTCGATGATATGAACACGGATTTGATGTAAGTAGGTATGTGTTTTCTTCACAATGTCATCGAGAGTATGTATTTGGTTTCGATAAATTCTGATAAATATCCTCACTATCCTTTATTTGATAGGTCTGTTCTTACTTTCTGTTTGTAATAATACCTTATAAGATATATTAAATAATAAAATAATTAATTAATTTACTACCTATTATTTAATAGTCTGAATTTTTCAAAGCTATTAAGTTGATTTCTATTGTTTTTACCAAGTGATATGACCAGTAGCCTAGAATCTTGCGGACCTTAAGCAAAATCTTTATATTATATTATATTTTATTATATTATAATCTAGTTTTGTTAGGGAGATTATAATTAATACTATTTTCTGTATTCTTTTTTGTTTATTATTTTTTAAGGATAAATTTCTGATGAATATTAAGGAATTAATTATAGTTCTGGCATTGTCCGGTTCTATGCTATTAGGTGGTTGTACTGTTATACCTGGGAGTGGCCTTACTGTTTATAATAAAGAAATAATCAATGATGATGATAGTAACTATGATATTAATAATTTGGTAAATGTTTATCCGGTAACACCAAAATTAATTGAAAATTTACGAGTGAATTCTGCTATTGCGCGTCCTAATCCTGAATTAGATAAAGAATTACAACAGTATGAATACCGTATTGGTGTGGGGGATGTCATTATGGTTACTGTTTGGGATCATCCTGAATTGACAATACCGGCAGGACAATATCGTAGTGCTAGTGATACGGGTAACTGGGTGCATTCTGATGGGACGATTTTTTATCCCTATGTTGGTAAACTTCATGTGAAAGGAAAAACGGTCACTCAGGTGCGTACGATGATTACTGATAAGTTATCGAAGTACATCGAATCACCTCAAGTTGATGTCAATATTGCTGCTTTTCGTTCACAAAAAGCCTATGTAACAGGTGAAGTTGCCAGGTCTGCTCAACAACCTATCACTAACGTTCCTTTAACCATTATTGATGCGATTAACCATGCTGGCGGCTTAACCGAAAATGCTGACTGGAGGAGGATCATTTTGACTCATAAGGGAAAAGAAACGATTATTTCTCTTCAAGATTTGATGCAAAATGGTGATCTGAAACAAAATCGTCTGCTCTATTCTGGCGATATCTTATATATTCCTCGTAATGATGATTTGAAAGTGTTTGTTATGGGGGAAGTCAGAAAACAAACCACTCTACGTATGGATCGCAGTGGAATGACTTTGACCGAAGCATTGGGTAATGCTGAAGGTATAGATCAATTATCAAGTGATGCTAATGGCATCTTTGTTATCCGTTCTTTGCGTAATGTACCTGATAATAAGGGGAAAATAGCCAATATTTATCAGCTCAATGCTAAGGATGCGACGGCGTTAGTCCTGGGAACTGAGTTTAATTTGCAACCTTATGATATTGTCTATGTTACCAGTGCGCCAGTCGTTCGCTGGAATCGGGTTATTAATCAGTTGGTGCCAACGATATCAAGCATTAATAGCCTGACTGAAACAACTAAATGGATTCGTAAGTGGCCGAATTAATGTTCAATTCTATTCTGATTGTTTGTGTGGGTAATATCTGTCGATCGCCAACAGGAGAGCGTTTATTGCGGCAGCTATTTCCTCAGAAAGAGATTTATTCTGCGGGAATATCGGCTTTAATTGGTAAACCTGCAAATGAATTCTCAAGTAGGGTTGCGGCTAGACATGGATTATCCTTAGAAGGGCATATAGCACGCCAACTAACCAGTGAATTATGCCAGAAGTCAAGTTTGATCTTGGTTATGGAAAAAAAACATATTGAGGCTGTAAATAGGATAAATCTAGGGGCAAGGGGGAAAACAATGCTTTTAGGTCATTGGTTAAATGAAATGGTGATCCCCGATCCTTATAAGTCTGATATCGAGGTTTATGAATATGTGTATCAGTTATTATTTAATAGTGCTAATAGTTGGTTAGGGAAATTATAACTTATAAGTATTTTTATATTATGGGTTTGCTGTTCTTCATTACTTATCAATAAAGTAATTATAGGCTTTTTATGACTACATCAGATAAATCAAGTCACACTCATACGGATAGTGATGAAATTGATTTAGGCCGTCTTCTTAGTGCCTTATTCGATTATCGCTGGGTGATTGGTGGAATTACCCTATTGTTCACCGTTATTGGCCTTTGTTATTCCTTGATTGTAACTCCGATATACAAGGCAAATGCTTTATTGCAGGTTGAAAAGAGAAGTAGTGCATTGCCTTTAATTGGCGACATGTCGGATATGTTTTCTGGGAAACCGTCAGATATATCGGCAGAATTGGAGTTATTAACTTCCCGAATGATATTAGGAAAGACAGTAAAGGATCTAAATTTGGATGTTCAGGTTACAGCGGATTATTTTCCTGTGATAGGTAAGGGCATTGCCCGTCTTCGTGGTATGCCAAAGCCTGATATTGTTATTAAACATTTTACAATATCACCTGAATATATTAATAAAGGGATAAAAATATATGTTGACGATGCAGAAAATTATCGGTTGTTTTTTGACGATCAGGTTTTCCACGGGCAAGTAAACAAAGTATTTGATATCGATGGCATAAATTTGCTTATCTCAAATATTTCAGCTGCTCCAGGGCAAAGTTTCACGTTGGTTAAACGGGGGAAATTGGGTGTTATTCGCGGGCTGCAACAGGCTTTGCGGGTAAAAGAAAAAGGTAATAATACCGGTATTATCTTGCTTGAAATAGAAGGTGATGATCGTGCAAGAATAAAATTGATACTGGATAGTATTGGTAAAAATTACTTGCAACAAAATGTGACAAGAAAGGCGGAAGAGGCTGAAAGTAGCCTTAATTTCTTAAAAAATCATTTGCCTAAAGTTAAAATTGAGCTTAATCGTTCTGAAGAGTTGCTTAATCAATATCGTCAAGCGAATGAATCTATCGATTTATCACTTGAAGCAAAATCGGCTCTGGAGACATTGGTCCAAATTGAGAAACAGATTAATGAATTGACTTTCAAAGAAGCTGAATTACAGCAGTTGTATACCAAACAACATCCCGCTTATGTTGCGTTGCTTGATAAACGTAAGACTTTGGTTGATACCAAAAAGGAGCTGAATCAATCAATCAAACGGTTACCTAAAACACAGCAGGAAATTTTACGTTTGGCCAGAGATGTTCAAGTTGACCAAGAAATTTATGTGCAGTTACTCAATAAACAGCAAGAGTTGAATATCGTGAAAGCGGGGACGGTTGGTAATGTGCGTATTATCGATGAAGCTATTGTAGAAAGTTCAGCGGTAAAACCGAAGAAGTCATTGATTATTGCATCGATGATGGTATTGGGATTTATATTGTCTGCTGGGTTGATTTGCATACGAGTCATGTTTCGTAAAGGAATCGAAAGCCCCGAACAATTGGAAGAAATAGGTGTTTCCGTTTACGCTACTATTCCACTATCTGAGACTCAGATCAAACTTGATCAACAACAGAAAAAGCAAACTCATCGTCAGAAATTGCGGTTATTAGCTATTCAAGATCCCACTGATTTAGCTATTGAAGCATTGCGTAGCCTTAGAACAACCTTGCATTTTTCAATGATGGAATCTGCAAACAAAATTATTCTTCTTTCAGGTTCTGCTCCTGAATTAGGAAAGTCTTTTATTTCAGTAAATCTTGCCGCTGTATTGGCATTAAGTAATAAACGCGTGCTTTTAATCGATGCAGATATGAGAAGAGGTCGTTTACATAAAATCTTGGAAAGTCCTCAATCTATGGGGCTTTCTGAATATTTGTCTGGTCAACATCAGTTAAAAGGGATTATTACCAGAACGTATCTTACTGAGCTTGATTTTGTCAATCGAGGTGCTATTCCGCCAAACCCGTCAGAATTACTTATGAATAATAGATTTAAAGAATTATTATCTTGGGCAGAAGAGCATTATGATTATGTCTTGGTAGATACTCCTCCTATTTTGGCTGTAACTGATGCTGCGATTATTGGGAGATATGCAGGAACGTCATTGTTAATTGCACGTTATCATAAAACAAGGGTTAAAGAAGTTAATGTTACTATTCGCCGATTTAGGCAAAATGGCATTCATATTAAAGGTGTGTTGCTAAACGCGGTAGAGAAGAAGTCTGGTCTCTATTATGATTCTAGCGGATATTATCAATACAGTTATAAGGTATAAGGATTGATCGCCTTTTCTCCGGCTTATGAGGCCGGAGAAATTTTATCAATGAGTTCTTATTTTCTTTCATATGTTTCTTAATAGTGAGTTAGTTCGTTTAATTTAAGAGAATGTGGATCATTTTTCCTTCCATTTTGAAAGCATGGCTATGGTAAAACCCAGAGACTTTTCCTCCGGTTACTTTATGGCTTTATAGTTGTAGAATGTCATTATAAAATGTATTTTAAATGTAATGCTCCCGGGGATTTACTCCCTTGCCGTCGCGATTCATCTTGAAATCCATAGGGTATATAGATGGATTATTAACGTTAAGATTATTAACGTTAAGCTAATTACCGGTTTGCATGATTTCGTTATATCGCTGTTGATCTCGGTACATTTGTAGATAGACCTGATATTTGGCTTGATGAAATAAAAATGTCTCTTTTTCCGGTTTGATAATGTTGCCGTCACGTACCATCGATTTTGCTGCTTGAGAGAAGTTTGCAAAGGAACCGCAAGCAACGGCACCAAGCAAAGCAGAGCCAAGATTGACAGCATCCTCTTCCTGAGTGAGATGGATTTCGCGCCCAGTGGCATTGGCATATTCACGTAACCATAGAGGGTTTTTGGTTGCACCACCACACATAACCAGCCTGTTTATCTGGTGTCCTGCTTCGACTAATGCATCAATAATATGGCGGGTACCATAAGCGATAGATTGCAGTGTTGCCAAGTAATGACGGGCCAGATCATCACGACCATTTTCCAGCGTCAGCCCGCTTACCATTCCCTTGGCATTAGGGTTTGCCCTTGGTGAACGGTTGCCATGATGGTCACTTAAAATATGAAGCTGTGTGGTCGGGTATATTTCTTGTTTTTCTAACTGTGCAACTGCTTCATTCAGTAGCCGGTAGTAATGATGACCAGATTCCTCGGCTTCGGCTTCCAGCTCTAGCCAGCTATTGTGTTGACGAATTGACCATTCAACTAATGCACCGGCGGCGCTTTGTCCACCTTCGTTGAGCCAGTAACCGGGTAGCATTGCGCCGAAATAGGGCCCCCAAACCCCCGGAACCATGACAGGATAAGGACTGACAATCATGTGGCAGTTTGAGGTACCGCTGATAATAACCAGGCTGCCCTCTGGATAGGCGCCAGCCAGTGCTAATCCGCCAGCATGAGCATCAATAATACCACCGGCGACGATGATTCCTGTGTGCAGCCCAAAATCTTTAGCCGCTTCAGCAGTCAGGTAACCTGCTTTTTCGCCAAGTTCAATGATGGTAGACGGAACTTTATTTGTTAAATCTTCTAACCCTACATCATAGAGTAGTTTTTCGCTGAACTGTTTTTGATGAGCTAGATAGTTCCATTTGCAAGTGAACGTGCAGATACTGGCTACATCAGCGGCAGTTGCTTTCCACACCAGAAAATCAGCTAAATCAAAGAAACGCCATATATCCTGATAACGTTGAGGAAAGTGGTTTTTTAACCACAAGATTTTCGGTAGTTCCATTTCAGGGCTGATTTCACCACCTACATAGCAGAGTGCAGGGTCATTGGTTTGATTTATCGTGATGGCTTCCTTGATGGCACGATGATCCATCCACATGATGATATCGTGTTCAGGATTGCCATTTTCGGCCACAGAAAGAGAGCGTCCTTCTGCTGCTACCGCGACGAGTGAACAGGTGGCATCGAAGCCGATTGATTTAACATCAATAGGATTAATATTTGCCAGTGCAACAGCTTCTCTTACTGTCGCACATACTTGCGCCCAGATGTCAGTAGAAGATTGTTCAACAAAATCAGCTTTTGGATGAAATTGCTGGATAGGGCGAGCGGAGAATGCATGCCGTTTACCGTATTGGTCAAAAACCGCAGTACGGACACTGGCGGAGCCAACATCAACACCAATGAAATATTGTTGTTCCATTATGAGGTTCTCTCCTTACTCATTAACCCAGGCTGATAAAATGAGTTGAGTGGAACAATAAAACAATGAGGTTATTCAATTATTGTGAGGCGGCTCGAAAAAGATTCGGTGGTTTTATGACAATAGAAAAATATCACATATATTTTCTATTGTTCTTTTGGCTGATGTAATAAATACATTTCGGATAGTGGTTTGTTTAAAAGGAAAAACATGATAGGTAGAGCGAGCAAGATATTCTCATAAAAATCGCTGATAATTTATACTCAATGATTTATTTCTTAAAAAATTGCTTTTAAAAATAATATTAATCAGTTCATTAATTGATAAAAAACGGAGTATAAAGAATAATGTTTTGTTTTGATTAGTTTAAGTAATTAAATATTCTAGTAAATTATTTTGATTAAGGGAACGGTTTATACCTAAATATTTTTTAATGTATTGGGCGTGATAAATTTTTGAACATTCTAATCTTAAAATTCTATCAAGTGATATCACTCACAAGTATCAAATCTTTTTCCATTTTTACGAAATTTTTTCTCGCATATTTTCTATAAATATTCTTTATTAAGTTGCTGCGAATATGTTGTTATTTTGTTATGAAACATCCGAGGGAATATATGGGATTAATCACAGAATGGCTGAGTGCTATTAACGGGGTAGTATTGGGAGTACCGATGATGGTCGGTCTTTTGGGGGTTGGGTTGTTCATGCAGCTCCGCCTCTCTTTTCTGCCTATACGTAAATTGGGAACGGGTTTTAAATTACTATTTGAGCGTAATCATCAGCGGGGAGAAGGGCAGATATCGCCATTTAACGCACTGATGACTGCGCTTTCTGCCACCATAGGAACGGGTAATATCGCTGGCGTGGCTACCGCAGTTGTATTGGGTGGGCCAGGTGCACTGTTTTGGATGTGGATAACTGCATTAGTGGGCATGGCAACCAAATATTCAGAGGCGGTACTGGCAGTCCGTTTCCGTGAGGTTGACAAAAACGGTCACTATGTTGGTGGCCCCATGTATTACATAAAAAACGGTTTAGGTAAAAAGTGGGCTTGGTTGGGGACGTTGTTTGCGGTATTTGGCAGTATTGCTTGTTTCGGTATCGGTAATACCGTACAGGCGAATTCTGTTGCTGATGTGCTGCAAAGTAACTTTGGCGTTTCTACCATGGTAACGGCCATCGTATTGGCAATTCTAGTTGGTGCAGTGCTTATTGGGGGTATTAAACGTATTGCTGATGTAGCAGGTAAATTAGTGCCATTTATGACGATTGCCTATCTTGCTGCCGGGATTATTGTTCTGGGGATGAATTTCAGTGAAATTCCCGCTGCATTTGTTCTGATTGTTAAATCTGCATTTACACCTGTTGCGGCACAAGGTGGCTTTGCGGGCGCAGCAGTGTGGGCGGCAATTCGTTTTGGTGTAGCTCGTGGCATTTTCTCTAATGAAGCGGGATTGGGAAGTGCGCCGATTGCTCATGCAACAGCTAAAACTCAAAACCCGATTCGCCAGGGGTTGATCGCTATGCTAGGTACTTTCATCGATACTATTATTGTTTGTTCTATCACTGGTTTAACTATCGTCATTACTGGTGGTTGGTTGAACGGTCAGACAGGTGCGACATTGACAGCGACTTCTTTCGCTATGGCGATTCCTGGTGGCAACTATATTGTTGTGGGCGCTCTGGTAATATTTGCCTTTACCACAATTCTTGGCTGGAGTTTCTACGGTGAAAAATGTACTCAGTATCTATTTGGGCAAAAAGCCATTACGCCTTTCCGTGTAGTATGGATTATTGCTTTGATGGTAGGTGCTACTCAGTCATTGGATTTTGTCTGGTTATTGGCGGATACATTGAATGCGATGATGGCAATACCGAACCTGATTGCATTAGCATTGTTAAGCCCAGTTGTTTATCGGCTGACGAAAGAACATATTAACGATGTGAATGCAGATGGTGTTGATATTAAAGAAAAAATTTGAATAAAAGCCTTCCGTTTGGAAGGCTTTTCTCATCACTGATTGAGATTATTCTTCACTGGTTTTGATATAGATGTTTTTGACCTGAGTGTAAGCATCCAACATCATTTTGTGTGTTTCTCTGCCAATGCCTGATTTTTTGTAGCCACCAAATGGGGCGTGAGCTGGCAGTTCATGGTAAGTGTTAATCCACATACGGCCGGTTCTGACAGCTTTAGCTACGCGTAGTGCTCGGTCGATATCCTGTGTCCAGACAGCACCAGCCAGGCCATAATCAGAATCATTTGCCATTCTGATGACGTCTTCTTCTTCGCTGAATGGAATCACTGTCAATACAGGGCCAAAAATCTCTTCGCGCGCGACTCGCATGTCATTAGTGACATCGGTAATGATGGTTGGTTGGATAAAGAAACCATCGTCATAACCTTTTCCAGTGATGCGTTTACCACCCGTGAAAATGGTTGCACCCTCTTTTTTCGCAATTTCCACGTATCCGAGAATTTTTTCCATTTGTTCCTGGCTGACTTGGCTTCCCATCTGAGTTTCTTTTTCCAATGGATCACCAACCTGGATGGATTCGAATTCTGCTTTCAGCGATTTGAGGAATTCATCATGAATATCTTTATGTAGGAACAACCGGGAGCCTGATTCACACGCTTGACCCTGATTCAGCAAAATAGCTTTGGCCGCATATTTTACTGCTTTTTTCATATTGGCATCAGGGAAGATAATATTGGCTGATTTACCACCAAGCTCCAGTGTTGCAGGGATCAGCTTTTTGGCTGCGGCTTCGGCCACGGTATAACCTACTCTGGTGGAGCCAGTGAATGCCACTTTTTCGACATCTTCATGATCCAGAATGGCTTGACCAACGACTGAACCACGACCTGTAACAATGTTAACCACCCCGGCTGGCAGGACTTTATCCAATATTCGGCCCAATTCAAGCAGAGTGATTGATGTCAGTGTTGCCGGGTTAATAACAATGGTATTGCCCGCTGCAAGAGCAGGAGCCAGTTTCCATGCTGCCATCAGTAGTGGGAAATTCCAGGGAATTACCTGTCCGACAACCCCAATGGGTTCACGGATCACCAAGCTAAGTGTATTGGTATCCAGAACTGAAGCTTCATCGGTATGGGAACGGATCACACCCGCAAAATAGCGGAACTGGTCAATGCTGGCTGGTAGATCCATATTCAGGGATTCATGTAATGGTTTGCCAGTATCCAGTGATTCAAGGATGGCAAAACGTTCTTGTTCTGCTTCTAGTAAGTCAGCAATTTTCAGCAAAGCTGATTGTCTTTCGATTGCGGAGGTTTGACTCCAGGCGTGGAAGGCTTTTTTTGCAGCGCTGACAGCAAGATCGACATCTTCAGCATTACCGGATGCATATTCAGCCAGTAGTTCTCCTGTCGCCGGGTTATAACTTTTGGTCGTTGCTTTGGATACACTATCTACCCATTGCCCACCAATAAGCATTTTGTAGGATTCAACGGGCAACATCGATTTCTCAATATCATGTAATCGTTTCATTAACATACTCCGAGTACTTTGGTTTAAGAATAGTTACATCAAGAATCTATTTCGTTGGATTATTTTATTTTTGTTAGTAAAGAGCGAATGATTCCTCACAGCTCATCTATACCCGTTATCTTTCAAGTTGCCTCTTTGTTGGCTGCACTCGCTCACCCCGGTCACATAGTTTGCTATGCTCCCGGGGATTCACTCCCTTGCCGTCTCGATGCATCTTGAAATCCATAGGGTATATACCCGTCATCTTTCAAGTTGCCTCTTTGTTGGCTGCACTCGCTCACCCCGGTCACATAGTTTGCTGTGCTCCCGGGGATTCACTCCCTTGCCGTCTCGATGCATCTTGAAATCCATTGGGTATAGTTTCATTATGTGAATATATTTGTGTTTTATATTTATTACTTAACCGAATTTATCTTGTCATGTTTTATATTTTTTTTGACATCAACTATAGTAGATTACAAAATAATAGATGTCTATTAGCATGTTATATAAAATATTAGGTATATTAACGAACGGAAATTATAAGCAAAGGGTGCGATTAAATATCCGTTGGAATATACCAACGGATTGAAAGGCAATATTATTTTGCTGTAACCTAGAATACCCCGTTACCATCAAGGGAGGTAAAAGTTTTATGCAGGTATAGGCTGTCAGCTTGTGGATCGATATCTTCAAATAATTTCGGATGCAGGAATTTAGCAAAGATAACCGGGATACTCGATTTTTCGACGCTAAATTAACCTTCCGGCCAGCAACGTCCTTGACTGTAATGACTTTTGCTTGCGTAAAGACAGGCAGTAATATCAATATGGCAGTCAGAATATATTTTGCAGTGCAGTGGATGATTGCCATTATTTCTCCTTTATTTTCGGTGCTGGTTTTTAAATGGTTAAGCGAGGCGATAAACGCAAGTATGATCTCATCTAATTGTGATGGTTCCAACTACATTATTGGTCTGAATATCGGCAGTTACTGTGGTCGTATCTGGATCTGTCATGTTGTCGGTTGGTCGGGTGTTTTAAGCATTTGGTCGATTTGGCAGAAAGTCGTTTTTTATGTTGTTGAAGAAATAACAAATGATCGTATTTTGGCATCGTAGCTGCTAACCACAAAGATAATTATTCTGGAATAACATGATGAGAAATTTCATTTTATTTGCTATTTTTTATCAATTTGCTAATTATATACCCAATGGATTTCAAGATGCATCGAGACGGCAAGGGAGTGAATCCCCGGGAGCATAGCAAACTATGTGACTGGGGTGAGCGAGTGCAGCCAACAAAGAGGCAACTTGAAAGATAATGGGTATAAACGGTTTATTGTTTCTGCTTCTGTTATTATTCCCTTGTCTAATATTCTGTGGGGATGAATATGAAAAGATTGTTAGTAATTTGTTTGTTAGGATGCGTATTAGCTGGCTGTGATAGCCAACCTAAAATGGATGCTTCTAATGAAATTGCGTTGAAAGCATCCATTGAAAAAGTAAGAGATAGGCTACCAGATGATAAAAAAGTGAAGTTTGATGAATCAATTCAATCGGCTATGTTTAATAGTATCGATTTTAATGATTTGGTTAAATCAGGTTCTAATAGTGACATGAAAGAATCGAAACAAAAGTTTTATAAATTGCTGGATGGTAAAACGGCTGACCAATTGATTGCTGAAGTTGAAAAAATTGAGTCTAAGAGATCAAAAAATGAATAACTCCTTCATAGGATTATTCTTATTAAACGGCAAGGGGTGGAAATTTATGCCGTTTTTTTATTATCATCATAAACTTAAATGAAACTTAAATGAAATTTAAACAAACTAACTTTCAATTTTGAGTTATTACGACTTTTGTTTACAATGTGCGCCGCATTCTAAGTGCAGTATCTCGTTAGGCGAGGCTCCTATACAAACACAGGTTGCTGATCTGACGACGTCGAGAGACGCCCAAGATTAGGACAGGATATATCGAACCAAGGTATATCCCCATGTAACTTTCTGATAATTCAGGATACGTTGTATAGTGCTAAAACCGAGACGTAGAGATAGTCGTTGTATTCTCTCATCTGGTTTCGCCCCTATGTGAGTGCTGTTTGAAGTTCACAACAGTAATAGGGACCAACATCATGAAAATCACATCCCATGAAAAAATGGATGCATTAGCGATTGCTAATCATTCTATTAATGAAATAAATGCTGATCAGCAGCGGAAACATCGATTGAAAAATGAAGAGACAACGGTCAGCGCATATATGAGCCAATGTTTCATTTCTGTATCTGTTGCTGATTCTGTTTTGTCGGTAAAAAGTCATTTGATTGATCAGCTTGAAGGTGAGCAGATCCCAACTTACTTATATGTTATTGATGCTGAAGGCTATCTTAATGGCATATTACCGGTGAAAGTGTTATTAACTGTAGCCGATGATTTATTTGTGTCAGATATTATGAGGCAAAGCTATTTTTCCGTATCACCGGAACAGTCGCGTCATGATGTTTATAATTTGATAAATCACAGTGGTATGGATAGTGTCCCGGTTACTCATTTTGGCAAATTGGTTGGGGTACTACGATCGCAGGATATTGCTGAGTTGGTTGAAGATGAAAATACGTTGGATGCTCATTTGCAGGGGGCAACTTTACCTCTGGAGCAGCCTTATCTTAGTACCAGCCCAATAACATTATGGCGTAAGCGTGTCGGGTGGTTATTATTGCTATTCGTTGCAGAAGCTTATACCGGTGCTGTGCTTAAAGCATTTGAAGATCAATTGGAAGCGGTAATTTCTCTCGCATTTTTCATTCCGTTATTAATAGGAACGGGGGGCAACAGCGGGACGCAAATTACCTCAACTTTGGTCAGAGCAATGGCATTGGGGGAAGTGAGTTTGCGTAATCTATGGGCTGTGTTACGTAAAGAGATTTCCACTTCATTTTTAGTTGCAATAACGATAGGTTTTGCCGCGCTTATCCGTGCCTGGGTATTAGGTGTCGGTATTGAAGTGACGATTGCTGTTAGTTTGGCCATCATTGCAATCACCCTCTGGAGTGCCATTGTTTCTTCCATTATTCCAATGGTATTGAAAAGGCTATCTATTGATCCGGCTGTTGTATCCGCTCCTTTTATTGCCACGTTTATTGATGGTACAGGGCTGATTATCTATTTCGAAATAGCGAAATTAGTGATGACAGAACTCGTTTAAAATTACCAATAAGATGCCCATATTTATTGGGCATCTTATTGATTTAAAAGGAGTTTTATCTGTGTTTTTATCTGTAATGGTAATTAAAAATTCTTGGTTTTCTGTTTATATTGTTAGATGAAAGAATTTTTTAATATCTTTTTATTAGGAGTGTAAATAGGATTTTATTTAAATTAACTTAATGGGCAGATTCGACTAATAAGTGCAATTTTTCAGAAGGGCGGTCAGTTGCTATAGTAGGCATCTTTCTCGCCAAAGGAAAATGCACTATGGCCTATACACAACTGACCGAAACAGAAAGATACCAGATT
>NZ_CAWNXG010000040.1:0-46470 GCF_963878145.1 Photorhabdus sp. S10-54
ACCCCGTGTTTTTCGGGGGCGATTATTTAATCGGTTTACCACAAAATTTATTTCCTGATCAGAGATTTCATTAAAATCGGTTTCCTTTGGAAAGTATTGTCTGATTAACCCATTGATATTCTCATTGATCCCTCTTTCCCAAGGCGAATAAGGGTGAGCAAAGTAAATTTGGGTTTCTAATTTTTCACTGATGATTTCATGATCTGCGAACTCCAAACCGTTATCGAACGTGATGGTCTTAACCTTTTGTTTTAACGGAAATAATACTTTCACTGCCGCTTTCGCGACTTCTGAAGCTCGCTTGCTATCAAGTTTAACGATAATTGTATACAGCGTCTTGCGGTCAACCAATGTTAATAAGACACTTTTTTTTCCTTTCCCTATTATCGTATCTCCTTCCCAGTCGCCAATACGTTCTTTTTTATCAACAATTTCCGGGCGTTCATCAATACTGACCCGGTTTTTAATTTTGCCTCTTCTTTCATAGCTACCATAACGTTTACGATAGGGTTTTCTGGCAATTCGCAGATGTTGCCATAAATCACCCCCCTCTATTTTATCTTTATAAATCAGTCTATAAATTGTCTCATGATGCAAAGATATCCCTTTATGTTGCTTTAAATAATCAGCCACCTGTTCAGGACTTAAGTCTTTCCAAATTAACCGTTTTATCCATTTTTTTACTTCCGGCGTTATTTTCACGGCTTTCTTAGCAAAATGACGACGAGCCAATACCTTCAAATGAGCCTGTTCAGGGCAGTATGTCTGGACTTCTTGATTTCTCTTCAATTCTCTGCTGATGGTCGACGGGCTTCGCTTAAGTGACTCAGCAATGAAAAGCTGTGAAAAACCCGCTTCTCTTAAACTGGAAATCTGGTATCTTTCTGTTTCGGTCAGTTGTGTATAGGCCATAGTGCATTTTCCTTTGGCGAGAAAGATGCCTACTATAGCAACTGACCGCCCTTCTGAAAAATTGCACTTATTAGTCGAATCTGCCTTTCATTAGAGTATTTTAATAAATTGGGAACAGAAAGTAAGGACAACCTTACATCACTATCAGTTGAAAGAGATGATAATTTTGTATTAGGAGACTGGATTAATGACATCGAATTATGCAGACAATAGAAATTGTTACTCTTATGTTGTAACTGGAGAATCCGCATCAGAACTACCAAAAAACAAATCAGACTCTCTATCTAAACTCATGATCTATAACATAACTAATGTACTAAACACCCCTCTGAGCAGATCTAAAGCTGAAGTTTCTTTTGAAGAAGTAGAAGAATTTATACGTTGGGCAAACAAAAGGAAATATCATCTCGACTGGAGAATATTTGTATACTTTTTATCTTTCAGACATGAAAGTAAAAAGCATCTTACAGATGAGATGATTAATGATTTATTAATCTTCTCAGCAAGCCAATGGACTTATTTTGATAAAAGCGATAAAGAAGAGATAATAATATATTCCAAGATTAAAGAAGGATATAAGTTTATAGCAAAAAAGTCAAAAAAAGCGTCAATTGCAAGAAAATTATACATAGCTAAGATTGATATTATGGATGATGGATCTCATGATAGAAGAAAAGAAATTATATATATTTGACAAGGGTATTATATTGCCATCAATAACAATGTTTAAGAGTAGAATGTTAAACATGGCAATGCAACTTATTATTACCGCACTAATATATCAATTGTCTACAGACGATGCCGGATTTTTTTTACTATCATCACAGTTGATTCAGATATTTGTTGTTGCTTCATGTACCTTTTTCATCGGCATTAATATAAAATCAGACATTAAAAATAAAAACTACATTTACAAAAACTACACTTGGCTTTTAATAACAGGGACGATAATAGGCTTATTAATAACTCTAATATCTGTGATATCAATACATTATTACAGTGACCATACAGTAACAAAAAAAAATAGCATTGATACTATCAATCGGAATTATACCATTATGTATATATTCTGTTAACTGCGCAATTCTAGAGTCTACAAAACAAGAAAGGTACATGGTAAAAGTCAACTCATTCAGTATATTAACAAATGTATTCGCCATGATTGCATTATACTTATTTACTGGTGATTTAATATTTTCTATTGCTCTTGCTATCAGTATCTCAAGGGCATACATGGCCATCTCATCTTCAATCCCATTAATAAAATTTATAAAATGGAAAAAAGTTGACTTACCTTACATTAAGGATATTGTGAATATAGGAATAAATGAGGCTTTAACATCTACATCATTAGTGATATTGATGTCTATTTTAATAAGGTTTGTATCGACATTAATTTCAAACATAGAATTATCAAAATTATTTGTTTACATGGGGGTTATGAATTACCTATTTGTTACGGGCTTTTCTGCTGTTATTTCATTGGCTTCAAATTACAGAAGTGATGAGAACAATTTTTTAAATATAGCGATAGGTACCAATTTATTTTACCTTATTATCTTTTCAACCTTCTCACCATTAATCAGTTTGATGGTATTCAATACGCTAACAGAAACAATAGATATAATAACTTGTGCATTAGTCATATTCTTTGACTTGATTGCCGTATCTATTATTAACAGAATAAGGAGCAAATCACCAAATTCAAAATCTGTATATCTTAAGGTGATTCCCATTATCACTGTACTTGTGGTCACCTCTACATTAATTAGCCCGACATCATTCGAAATCTTATTGACTTTTGTATGCAGTAATATACTGTATACGCTAATTTCATTAATATGGTACTCGCTATGGAAAAAGAAATCTTTATTTTTAGAGAAGTTAACGTAGAAGATGCAAACAATCTTATTGTTTTTTTTAATGATTTGGATAACACATCGGAATTTATGTTGCTTGAGCCGGAAGAAAGAAAAACAAGTGTTGAAGAACAGACGGATATAATAAAAGGATTCGGAAAAGACAGGCAAATGTTAATATGCGAAGATAGCAAAAACATTGTTGGATTTATTGTTATATCTAGAGGAGTGTTCAATAGGAACAGGCATCTGGGTTCTATTGTTCTTGGAGTAAAAAAAGAATATAGAAATAAAGGCATAGCAAGAACCCTACTCAACAAAGCGCAAGATTGGTCACGGAAAAATGGAATTAGTAGACTTGAATTAACCGTTGCAATAAAAAACACATTGGCAATAAAGCTGTATTTGTCATCAGGTTTTATTTTTTCTGGCATCAGAACTAGCTCACTATTTATAAATGGTGAACTGACAGATGAATACTATATGACTAAAGGAATATCTGAAACAGTAATAGACAATGAGGCAAACAACCGGTGATTAAGCTAAGATTTTTTGTGGAAGGAACAACATATGGAGAGTATGTGATGATTACGCTATTAAGCATAAAGAAGAAATTAGTCAGAATACGCGTCTTGCCGTGTTATCAATAAGGGCTTTAGGTGAAGAATTCCCGTGTAAATAGCATTTTTCAGATCGTCGGGGTACTCCTACATTATATGAGAGTTAACAGAGTTTTGAAGCAACTCAGACCGTTAACAAACCTCATTGAAAATAACGGGATTTGTCAACGGTCTGAAAAGTGAACCACTTTATTATTCCAAAAATCATCGTTTTTATTCCGATTAGCTCCTGACAGTAAATTAAATGATTTTATTTACTTCACACTTTAATAAATCAGGAAATCTAAACGTCTATACTTCTTCACATCTAAAACAAAACTAATATATTCCTTTTGGCTATATATGGTTGCTATTCATTCTTTCAAACAAATACATATACAGAGTTATCCTCCATAACTATCTGAATACAACGGATTATCTGGAGATGATATGACCACATCACGCTCTGTTCTCAATATGATTGGCAATACCCCGTTGCTGGAGTTAACGCATCTGAATACCGGTCAATGTCAATTATTTATTAAGCTGGAGAATCAAAATCCCGGTGGCTCTATTAAAGATCGCGTCGCTCTTTCCATGATCGAACAGGCGGAAGAACAGGGATTGCTTCAATCTGGTGGTACGATTATTGAAGCTACGGCGGGTAATACCGGCATCGGATTGGCACTAGTCGCCGCCTTGAAAGGCTATAAATTGATTCTGGTCGTTCCAGATAAGATGAGCCGGGAAAAGGTGTTTCATCTGCGTGCACTGGGTACCGATGTACGTCTTACCCGTTCTGATGTCAGTAAAGGTCATCCAGAGTATTATCAAGACTATGCCCTACGTCTGGCGCAGGAGATTCCCGGTGCTTATTATATCGATCAGTTCAATAATCCCGCTAATTCAGCAGCACACACTACCTCTACCGGACCGGAAATCTGGCAACAAATGGACCACAATGTCGATGCAGTGGTGCTCGGTGTCGGGTCAGGCGGTACGCTTGGCGGCTTGAGCCACTATTTTGCTCAAGTTTCGCCGGAAACGGAGTTTGTTCTGGCAGATCCAAATGGTTCTATTCTGGTGGACTATATTGAACACGGCAAATATGGCGAAGCCGGAAGCTGGCAGGTAGAAGGCATCGGCGAAGATTTTATCCCTCCTCTGGGCGATTTTAGTCGAGTGCACCACGCATACCGTGTCAGTGATGCAGAGGCTTTTTCCAGTGCCCGTGATCTGTTGCTAAAGGAAGGTGTTCTGGCTGGCTCTTCCAGCGGAACTTTGCTCGCCGCTGCACTGCGCTATTGCCGTGCGCAAACCACTCCCAAACGTGTGGTTACGCTAGCATGTGACAGTGGAAACAAGTATCTGTCAAAAATGTTTAACGATTATTGGATGCTGGAACAGGGATTCAAATCGCGTGTGCAACAGCACGATCTCAGCGATTATATTACTTACCGCTATCAGGATGGCGCTACGGTTTTTATATCGCCAGAAGATACGTTGAAAACCGCGCATACCAGAATGCGTTTGTATGAGATTTCTCAATTACCGGTGCTGAAAGGAGAACAAGTCGTTGGCATTATCGACGAGTGGGATTTGATGCACACCGTGCAGGCTGATCCACATAATTTCAGCCTGCCCGTTAGCCACGCCATGACTCATCAGGTGAAAACGCTGGATAAAAACGCTTCTCTGCAACAATTGATGGCAACTTTCGACGCCGGACATGTGGCGCTGATCGTCAATAATGACCATTTTCTTGGGCTGGTAACTCGCACAGATGTGCTGAACGCATGGCGTCAGCAACTTAATTGATTTTTAGGAATAATTCTATGACCAAGTTTGATACTAAAACTGTTCACGCTGGCTACACTCCGGATCACACTGGCGCGGTAATGCCGGCAATTTATGCAACATCAACTTACGCCCAATCAGCCCCCGGCCAGCACTCTGGTTATGAATATTCCCGCAGTGGCAATCCGACACGTGATGCTCTGGAAAGCGCGATAGCCGAACTGGAAAACGGTAGCCGAGGCTACGCTTTTAGTTCGGGGCTGGCTGCCAGTTCTACAGTGCTAGAACTTTTGGATAAGGATAGCCATTTGGTGGCAGTCGATGATCTGTACGGTGGCACCTATCGGCTACTCGAAAAAGTACGTAGCCGCACTGCCGGTTTGCGTGTCACTTATGTGGAAGCCAATGACATTGCCGGCCTTGAAGCCGCTATTCGTCCCGACACAAAAATGATTTGGGTGGAGACACCCACCAATCCGTTACTGAAATTGGCTGATCTGGCGGCTATCGCACAAATAGCGCAACGGCACGGTATTATTAGTGTGGCAGATAACACTTTCGCCTCACCGTATCTCCAGCGCCCACTTGATCTGGGATTTGATGTCGTCGTGTACTCCGCTACTAAATATTTAAACGGCCACTCTGATGTGATCGCCGGGCTGGCAGTGGTCGGAAAAAATGCAGAACTAGCAGAAAAACTGGGTTTTCTGCAAAACTCTATAGGTGGTGTACTCGATCCATTTAGTAGTTTCCTGGTGCTGCGCGGAATGCGGACACTTGCCCTGCGTATGCAACGCCACATTGACAGTGCATCAAAGATCGCACATTGGCTGGAGCAACAGCCTCAGATCAAAACCGTCTTCTATCCCGGCCTCGCTTCCCATCCACAGCATGAACTGGCAAAACGTCAAATGAAGGGCTTTGGCGGTATGATTTCTGTTCACTTAAAAGGTGATGATGATTATGCCCGCCGGTTAATTCAAGAGCTAAAACTATTTACACTGGCAGAAAGTCTGGGCGGGGTGGAGAGTCTGATCAGCCAACCATTTAGTATGACTCACGCGTCTATCCCATTAGAAAAACGCCTTGCTTCTGGGATCACACCACAGTTGGTACGTATTTCTGTGGGTATAGAGGATGCCGAAGATCTCATCGCTGATTTAGCTCAGGCGTTGGAAAAAGCCGCACAATAAAAGAGCTATGCCAGCCAATTTTTTCAACTGGCTGGCATTTAAATAAAAAGCGGCTCTTTTTATGCAATCAAAAGTAAATGTAGAACCAGAATTATTTATCACCCAACAGAACGGATTCCAATGCGATTTCAATCATTTCATTGAAAGTCGTCTGGCGTTCCTCGGCAGTCAGTTTTTCATGAGTACGAATGTGGTCAGAGACAGTACAGATAGTCAGCGCTTTTGCGCCATATTCAGCCGCAACACCGTAAAAACCCGCAGCTTCCATTTCTACGCCCAGAATGCCATATTGCTCCATTACATCGAACAGTTGTGGATCGGGTGTATAGAACAGCTCAACCGAGAAGATGTTACCTACACGTACATTGATGTTTTTTGCTTTAGCAGCATCAACAGCGTTACGGACCAGATCGAAATCAGCAATCGCCGCAAAATCGTGATCTTTAAAACGTATACGGTTAACCTTGGAATCAGTACATGCCCCCATGCCAATAATTACGTCACGCAATTGAACATCTTGACGTACTGAACCGCAGGAACCTACACGGATAAGGACTTTAGCACCAAAATCAGTGATCAGCTCTTTCGCATAGATAGAGCAGGATGGGATACCCATACCATGCCCCATCACAGAAATCGGGCGGCCTTTATAAGTACCGGTAAACCCCAACATACCGCGTACATCGTTTACCTGCCGCACATTTTCCAGAAAAGTTTCAGCAATATATTTCGCACGTAATGGATCGCCAGGCATCAGAACAACGTCTGCAAAATCACCCATCTCAGCATTAATATGAGGCGTGGCCATAATTAAATTCCTTATTTTTTTATTTAATGGTTATTTTAGTCATACATGGCTGCCCAAAAGCAGCCAGTAAGTAGGTTCAGAGCATTGATTTGCCATATTCCATTGGCGACAGTTCAAAATATTCAGCGACTGTCTGTCCAATATCAGCAAAAGTTTCACGATGCCCCAATGAACCAGGTTGTACTTTTGGTCCATAAATCAGCACCGGAATGTGCTCACGAGTGTGGTCAGTACCAGACCACGTTGGATCACAACCGTGGTCGGCGGTCAGGATTAAAATGTCATCATCTTTCACCCGTTTCAGCATTTCAGGCAGACGACGGTCAAACAGTTCCAATGCCGCCGCATAACCCGGAACATCACGACGATGACCATAAGAAGAGTCGAAATCGACAAAGTTAGTGAATACGATGGTGTTGTCACCCGCTTTTTCCATTTCCACCAGCGTTGCATCAAACAATGCATCAATGCCGGTCGCTTTTACTTTTTGCGTAATGCCGACGTTTGCATAGATATCGGCAATTTTACCGATAGAAATGACTTCGCCATTTTTCTCATCGACTAATTTTTTCAGCATGGTAGGAGCAGGCGGCTCTACAGCTAAGTCATGACGATTACCGGTACGCTGGAAATTACCCGCCTTGTCTCCAACAAATGGGCGCGCAATAACCCGGCCAATGTTGTAACCGCCATCAGTCAACTCTTCACGGGCGATTTCACACAGTTCATACAGGCGATCTAAACCGAAAGTCTCTTCGTGGCAAGCGATCTGGAATACCGAGTCAGCAGAGGTATAGAAAATCGGTTTACCCGTTTTCATATGTTCTTCACCCAACTTATCCAGAATAACCGTACCAGAAGAGTGGCAGTTACCGAGATAACCTGGCAGATTTGCGCGTTCTACCAGTTTATCCAACAATGCCTGCGGAAAGCTGTTCTCTTCATCTTTGAAGTAACCCCAGTCAAACAGCACCGGGACACCGGCAATTTCCCAGTGACCTGACGGTGTATCTTTACCGGAAGAGAGTTCACTGGCGTAAGCGTAAGCACCCATAATGTCCGCGTCTTTATCCAAACCGACAGGGAAAGTTCCACAGGACTCCTCAGTCGCTTTCCCCAAACCTAAACGGCTTAAGTTCGGCAAATACAGAGGCCCTTTGCGACCAACATCAGCATCACCACGGGCACATGCTTCGGCAATGTGCCCCAAGGTGTTAGATCCTTTATCACCAAATTTTTCGGCATCTTCACTGGCGCCAATGCCAAAAGAATCCAATACCATGATGAATGTTCGTTTCATAAATTTTCTCCTGCGTCAAATCACACTATACCCGTTATCTTTCAAGCTGCCTCTTTGTTGGCTGCACTCGCTCACCCCGGTTACATAGTTTGCTATGCTCCCGGGGATTCACTCCCTTGCCGTCGCGATGCATCTTGAAATCCATAGGGTATAACAATGCGAAAATGCCACCATTATCTAATAATAAGTATGGTTATTATTCGCCAATTTGGCGATAAACCATCGGTGCGGCTGGTTTGGCTTCTGTACCCAGAACGATAGCTTTACGTACTGCCTTTGCCACTTCCTGCCATTCATTCTCATTGTTGGCATGAATAATAGCTAAGGGTGTACCTACATTAACTTCTGAGCCCAGAGCAACGATATTGCTCAGCCCCACACTATAATCAATGCGATCTGTTGCCTTACGGCGCCCTCCCCCAAGGGAAACTACAGACATCCCTATAGCACGGGTATCCATATGCGTAATAAATCCATGCTGTTCAGCCAATATGGGTTTGCTGAAAACAGCCGTTGGCAAGTAACTGTCATAACGCTCAACAAAATCCGTCGGACCTTGTTGTGCAGCGACCATGCGACCAAAAATTTCGGCTGCTTTACCGTTATCTAAGACAGACTGGAGTCTATTGCGTGCATCTTCACGGTCTGTTGCCAAATGGCCGGATACCAGCATTTCAACACACAGTGCCATTGTAACTTCGAGTAAACGTGGATTGCGCTTTTCCCCCGTCAGAAAGCGAACAGCTTCACGAACTTCAAGCGCATTACCCGCACTGGATGCCAGAACCTGATTCATATCCGTCAACAACGCGGTAGTTTTACAACCCACGCCATTAGCCACGCTAACAATCGATTCCGCCAGTTGCTGCGACGCTTCATACGTTGACATAAACGCACCAGAACCCACTTTGACATCCATTACCAGTGCGTCCAAACCCTCAGCCAGTTTTTTGCCAAGGATAGAGGCGGTAATCAAGGGAATAGAATCCACCGTCGCGGTAATATCGCGAGTTGCATAGAAGCGTTTGTCTGCCGGCGCCAGCGAATGGGTCTGACCGATAATCGCCACACCAACATCCTGAATAATGTCACGAAAACGCCGCTCATCAGGAAAAATATCAAACCCTGGAATCGCTTCCAACTTGTCCAGCGTCCCGCCGGTATGACCTAAACCACGGCCGGAAATCATCGGCACATAGCCGCCACAGGCCGCCACCATCGGACCAAGCATTAGCGAAGTCACATCACCAACCCCACCGGTTGAATGCTTATCCACAATCGGGCCGTTCAAATTCAGGCTTTGCCAATTCAACACTGTCCCGGAGTCACGCATAGCCAATGTCAGGGCGACACGTTCTTCCATTACCATGTCCTGGAAGTGGATAGCCATCGCCAGCGCAGCAATTTGTCCCTCGGAAACGGTATTGTCACGTACGCCATTAACGAAGAAGCGGATCTCTTCTTCATTCAGTAGATGCCCATCACGCTTTTTACGGATAATTTCCTGTGTCAGAAGCAAAGCATTCTCCTAATCATGATTAAAATCGGCAAAGATTCAGCGGCTACGCACTGATTGATACGGTACTCGATTATCAATAATTGCTGCTTTGCTCTTGATTCTGATGCCCCAGAGTGCTTAGCAAACTGCCTAACAAACTGGAAGCTCCAAAACGAAAATGACGGGCATCAGCCCATTTGTCACCCATGATATGATCAGCTAATGCCAGATATTGTGCAGCCTCTTCAGCGGTACGCACGCCACCAGCCGGTTTGAAACCAACCGTTTCACCCACACCCATCTCATGAATCACCTTCATCATGATTTCAGCACTTGCCAGTGTGGCATTAACCGGCACTTTACCTGTAGACGTTTTGATAAAATCAGCACCTGCGTTGATTGAAATTTCAGATGCCTTACGAATCAGAGATGCCTCTTTCAGTTCACCGGTTTCAATAATAACTTTTAGTAGCACATCCGCTACTGCACAGGCGGCTTTACACGCTTTTACCATGTCAAAACCGACTTGTTCATTACCGGCCATCAATGCACGGTATGGGAAAACCACATCGACCTCATCAGCGCCATAAGCGATAGCAGCACGGGTTTCAGCTAAAGCGATATCAATATCGTCATTGCCGTGTGGGAAGTTTGTCACTGTTGCGATACGGATTTCAGGCGTGCCCTGTTCACGTAACACTTTACGCGCCAGAGGAATAAAACGAGGGTAGATACAGATAGCCGCAGTATTACCTGCCGAGCTTTTCGCCTGATGACAAAGTGCCGTCACTTTTTCATCTGTATCATTATCATTGAGTGTCGTTAAATCCATCAAACTCAGCGCACGTTGCGCTGCTGCGGTTAAATCGGTCATAAAACTCTCCAACGTTATTATCGCGGCTAGCTTCTGCTAGAGCCACACATGCTGTTAAACGATTGTTTGTTGGCGAGCGGACTTGATCCTTAAAGATGCCGCGATGATATGCCTACAGCGACAATTGAATTCCTTTTCACCGCACTATGCTCTCTTCGGCTTATGGTCTTTAATGCGAGCCACGCCTTGATCCTTGAAATTTGGCATATCTTATATTTGAACATTTCAACGTTCAAAAAATTGTGCCAAAAATCACACTAATTACATGTAATTTGCAAGATAATAATTTCAAATGTGATTTTTATCACATAAAACTATATTTATCATGGGATTTACCGGCAAATCCAACTTGCTTATCATCAAATAATACACGACAAAAAATATAACTCACGTCTAGTAAACAAGAAGTATGGAAGACGCTGCTTTTTCACCACGAATTAAAGATAAACCGGCAGGAAAATAGATTGCAGGCGGGATTATCCCACCTGCCTAATTTCAACAACGTTACAGAGCCAGGAAGAAGCCTGCGATAGTTGCACTCATTAAGTTGGATAGTGTGCCCGCGATAATGGCTTTCATCCCCAAACGAGCAACATCTCCGCGGCGGTTCGGTGCCATACCGCCCAGACCACCTAGCAGGATAGCAACGGAAGAAAGGTTAGCGAAACCACACAATGCGAAGGAGATAATTGCTTTAGTATGATCTGACAGAACCTGCAAGCCAGCAGCCGTAACTACATCATCCGGTTTCAAATAAGCGCCGAAGTTCATAAAGGCAACAAATTCGTTCACAACTATTTTTTGACCGATGAAAGAACCTGCTACCGTTGCTTCATTCCACGGAATACCAATCAGGTAAGCAATTGGCGCGAAGACCCAACCCAACACCAGTTCAAGAGAAAGTTGTGGATAATTAAACCAACCACCGATTCCACCGAGAATACCATTTAACAATGCAATAAGGGCAACAAACGCCAATAACATTGCACCGACGTTCAACGCTAATTGCATACCAGAAGCGGCACCAGAGGCGGCTGCATCAATGATGTTAGCAGGACGTTCCTCTTCAGCGACCAGTGACATTGCATCAACAGTGTCATGTGGCTTTTCAGTTTCAGGCACCATCAATTTCGCGAACAACAGGCCACCTGGTGCCGCCATAAAGGAAGCCGCAATCAGATATTCCAAAGGTACGCCCATTGATGCATAACCGGCCAATACCGAACCCGCAACGGATGCCAGACCACCACACATTACCGCAAACAGTTCAGATTGAGTCATGGTAGCAATATAAGGGCGAACAACCAGTGGCGCCTCAGTTTGGCCTACGAAAATATTCGCTGTCGCAGACAAAGATTCCGTACGTGAAGTTCCGAGAATTTTTTGCAGGCCACCACCCAATACTTTGATAACTAGCTGCATAACACCAATGTAGTACAACACAGCAATCAATGAAGAGAAGAAAACAATAATAGGCAGTACACGCAGGGCGAAAACAAATCCCCCGCCGCCAAACAGTTCAAACATTTTGGGGGAAACTAATCCACCAAAAATAAAATCCATTCCTTGCTGACCGTACTGGATAACACTAGAAACTCCCTCAGACATACCCATTAATATTTTCTTACCTGCGGGAACATAAAGTACGAAAGCACCGATAGCGATCTGAATCAAAAAGGCACCAAGGACAGTACGAAGTTTAATAGCACGATAATTACTGGAAAAGAGTACTGCGATCAAGATCAGCACTACCATCCCGACCAGGCTCATAAAGAGTTGCATTGGAAGAATCCCTGTTCACTTAATAATAAATTAAATATGTCAGTTGAACGTAAATCGCTCACTGACGCTGAGTCGGCGCTGATTATACTCAGTCATCGGAATGAACAAGCTATTGACATCACAAATATCTACTGAAAAAAGCAATAAAAAAATGATAAATGTGATGTAAATCACACAAATTACAAAAATAATCTGCAACAGATAATCTAATATCGGAATGGCAAAATAATCAACAATTAAGAAATAATTATCAGGTAAATGCAATTAAAGTGTGGTGCTTATGATCCGCAGGCAACAACTCTGTCATATATATTTACATCTATAGATAAGCAGAGAAGCAATGTTTCAAAAATAAATCTAAGAAAATAAGCCTATGTCTAAATTACGAGTAATTCCTCTATGGAGATAACAATTTACTCCTGAGTAACAATCAAACAATTGTGCAAAAACAATTAACTCCATAGTATCCAACCTGTAACGGTTAATAAATTTCCGTTAACGTCCTAAATACTAATATTTAGTTATTTTTCTACTGCATTTCAACTATACAAAATGGACAAGAATTATTATTATTAAAGTCAAGACAGGGAACAGAAGACCTATTATACCTTTAAGTAAATGAAAATAATGAAAACGAATATTCTAGAAGAACGTTTGAGAGAATTTTTAAAACATCGACTCGCAAACTCTAATGATAACGCTCATGATATTGGTCATCTGATCCGTGTTGCAAATAACGCGAAAAGAATCATGGAGAAAGAAGGAGGTGATCCTTTAGTTATCATTGCCTCAAGTTACTTACATGACATCGTGTCATTACCAAAGAATCATCCAGAAAAAAAACAGTCCTCAAAACTTGCAGCACAGGAAGCTGTAAAAATTCTATCTATTGAATTTCCAGAGTTCCCAAAAGAACTTTATGATGCGGTAAAACACGCAATTATAACCCACAGCTATAGCGCAGCCTTACCCCCAGAAACAATAGAAGCTAAAATACTCCAAGACGCAGACCGATTGGATGCATTAGGAGCCATTGGACTCGCCAGAGTATTTTATATAGCAGGTATGCTCGGTCAGGGACTTTTTCAGCATGATGATCCCTTTGCACTTAATCGCCCCTTGGATGACAAATCTTATGCAATCGATCACTTTCAGACAAAGTTATTTAAACTGCCCGAAAAAATGAATACCACAGAGGGTAAGAAGATCGCACAATTGAATGCCCAATATTTGGTGGACTTTTTGAGCAAACTATCGAGCGAAATTAAAGGTGATTTAATTGATACGGATGAATTTATAAAGGATTTTTTCAACGAAAATTAATTGCAAATATTATACCCTTGGAGCTTTGCATCTTAATCCATCATCGATTTATCCAGTTTCAGTTAACTGCATCTTTGCCAATAGTAGTTAAAATCACTTTGTAAATCATATAGCTAATCCAAATAACTCAATACTGTTATGATAAAGTTGGTTAGCAATCTCATCTGGAGCTTCGCGACGAAGCTCACATAACGAAGCAAACACTCCGGCAATTTTTTCCGGCCGGTTAGGTTCTCCCTGAAAACCGAAAAGTGGCATATCCGGAGCATCGGTTTCCAGCACCAGAGACGTTAACGGGAGTTCAGCCATTACGCGACGTGTTTTCTGCGCTCTTTCATAAGTAATGGTTCCCCCTACCCCAAGGTAATATCCCAAACCGATAAAAGCCTCCGCCTGCGATAAGCTACCCGCAAATCCGTGTACTACACCGGTACGGGGAAGGTTGATTCTTCTTAGGATCGCTGCCAGTTGATCATGGCTTTTTCGGGAATGAAGGATAACCGGTAATTCATACTGTTTTGCTAACCGCAATTGAGCGCATAATAGCGCTTTCTGTTTTTCAAATTGGGGTTCAGTCATATAGAGATCGAGCCCAATCTCCCCAACCGCCACCAACTTTTCGTGTTTCTGTTTTAGAAATTGTTCCAGATCCGCAAGATGCGCTTCCTGATGTTGATCGATATAAATAGGATGCAAACCCAATGCAGCATAAATCTCAGGATAAGAACAAGCCAATTCAGATACCTGTTGCAAATTTGCACTACTAATAGCGGGGACAATAATTCTATCCACGCCAATCTGTACCGCCCGTTGCAGGCTCTGCTGTTCATCATCACGAAACGGAGGGAAATCAAAATGGCAGTGGGTATCAATGAACATGAAGCTATCCGTTATTTATCTGTTCTGACGATAGAAAAATTGAAAGCATACTGAATATCAATACCATTTTTGACGAAAGTTGTGTAGATACCTATGCCGATAGGACGAGGAGCCGTCACCCGGCAAAAGACCAGAAATGCCCCGATCAATTCAAGTCTGATTATTTTCAGGCTGAAACTGTTACGGGGTTTCTTTACCGCTATGATTAAATTAATTTTTTATTCCTACATTAATAAAAATTAAGCTTAACATAATAAGCTTTCACGCTATAAAGTCATGCCTCCATCAGTTAACAACTCTTACCAAATAGTGAAAATGATTCTAAATACCTAAGATAGATGATGAACTAGCCTATCATCATAAATTATTTTTCATTTTTATAACACTTTTGCTATCAGCACCTTGGATGAAATTTCTCATACTGGTCGTTTTGTTTATCTCTGTATTACCTGAATTGAACCAGCAATAAACAAACAGAAACAAAAGGAATATTTATGAATTGTCACACCAAGAAAGCTAGCTCGATTTTCGAAACTAACCTTCCAAGATGTTCTAATTCTAAGCCATGTAATGGTGACTGTTATGCAAAGTAAAATATCATTTTTATCAGGTATATCTGAACAGCCCCTGCTTGACGCTGGTTATCAAAACGCGCTAGTTGCCAATCTGAGTGACATCATTGTGCATCTGAATTACATCATTCGAGACGCATAAATTTTTTTTCTTTGTCGATCACAGGTCTCTCCCTATTAGGGGCCTGTTGTAAGGAGTACTTTATGCAGGATTCACCAGAAGTATCGATTACAACGCTATCACTTCCCAAAGGTGGCGGTGCTATCAATGGCATGGGAGAAGCGCTAAGTGCTGCCGGCCCTGATGGAATGACCACTCTATCTCTGCCATTGCCCCTTTCGACCGGCAGAGGGACTGCGCCTAGATTATCGCTGATTTACAGCAGCAGTGCAGGTAACGGGCCTTTCGGTATCGGCTGGCAATGTGGCGTCATGACTATTAGCCGACGCACCCAACATGGCATTCCACAATACGGTAATGACGACACGTTCTTATCCCCACAAGGCGAAGTCATGAATATTGCCATGAATGACCAAGGGCAGCCAGATATCCGTCAAGGCGTTAAGACGCTGCAAGGCGTGACCTTGCCAATCTCCTATACCGTGACTCGCTATCAAGCCCGCCAGATCCAAGATTTCAGCAGAATCGAATATTGGCAACCTACTTCCGGTCAAGAAAGGCGAGCTTTCTGGCTGATATCGTCACCGGACGGCCAACTGCACATCTTAGGGAAAACCGCACAGGCTTGTCAGGCAAACCCGCAAAATGATCAACAAATCGCCCAGTGG
Organism: Photorhabdus sp. S10-54; assembly: GCF_963878145.1. Lineage (NCBI taxonomy): Bacteria > Pseudomonadati > Pseudomonadota > Gammaproteobacteria > Enterobacterales > Morganellaceae > Photorhabdus > Photorhabdus sp. S10-54. Next base: position 16,186 of record NZ_CAWNXG010000040.1, read on the forward strand.
TTGCTGGAAGAAACCGTGACACCAACCGGTGAACATGTCAGCTATCAATACCGGGCCGAAGATGAAGCCGATTGTGACGACAATGAAAAAACCGCTCATCCCAATGCAACCGCACAGCGCTATCTGGTACAGGTGAACTACGGTAACATCAAACCACAAGCCAGCCTGTTCGTACTGGATAACACACCTCCGACACCGGAAGAGTGGCTGTTTCATCTGGTCTTTGACCACGGTGAACGCGATACTTCACTTCATACCGTGCCGAAATGGGATGCAGGTACAGCACAATGGCCTGTACGCCGGGATATCTTCTCTCGCTATGAATACGGTTTTGAAGTGCGTACTCGCCGCTTATGTCAACAAGTACTGATGTTTCACCGTACCGCGCTAATGGCCGGAGAAGCCGGTACCCATGACGCCCCGGAACTGGTTGGACGCCTAATACTGGACTACGATAGAGATGCCAGCGTCACTACATTGATTGCCGCCCGCCAATTGAGTCACGAACAGGACGGCAGCCCAATCACCCTGCCACCTTTAGAATTAGCCTGGCAGCGGTTCGACCTAGAGAAGATGCCAACATGGCAACGTTTTGATGCATTAGATAATTTTAACTCGCAGCAACGTTATCAATTGGTTGATCTGCGGGGAGAAGGGTTGCCGGGTATGCTGTACCAAGAGCGCGGCGCTTGGTGGTATAAAGCGCCGCAACGTCAGGAAGACGGAGACAGTAATGCCATCACTTACGGCAAAATCGCCCCACTGCCTACCCTACCCAGTTTGCAGGATAATGCCTCATTGATGGATATCAACGGAGACGGCCAACTGGATTGGGTAGTCACCGCCTCCGGTATTCGCGGATACCATAGCCAGCAACCCGATGGAAAATGGACGCACTTTACGCCAATCAATGCCTTACCAGTGGAATATTTTCATCCAAGCGTCCAATTCGCTGACCTTACCGGGGCAGGCTTATCCGATTTAGTGTTAATCGGGCCGAAAAGCGTGCGTCTGTACGCCAACCAGCGAAACGGCTGGCGTAAAGGACAAGATGTCCCACAATCCACAGGTATCACTCTGCCCGTTACTGGAACCGACGCCCGCAAACTGGTGGCTTTCAGCGATATGCTCGGTTCCGGTCAACAACATCTGGTGGAAATTAGAGCTAATCGTGTTACCTGTTGGCCGAATCTGGGACATGGCCGTTTCGGTCAACCACTGACCCTGCCAGGATTTAGCCAGCCCGAAACTAGCTTCAATCCCGAACGGCTATTTTTGGCGGATATCGACGGCTCCGGCACCACTGACATTATCTATGCGCAATCCAGCTCTTTGCTCATTTATCTCAACCAAAGTGGTAATCAGTTTGATGCCCCGCTGACGTTAGCTTTGCCAGAAGGCGTACAATTTGACAACACTTGCCAACTCCAAGTCGCCGATATTCAGGGATTAGGGATAGCCAGTCTGATCCTGACAGTGCCACATATGGCGCCACATCACTGGCATTGTGATTTGTCGTTAACCAAACCTTGGTTGCTAAATGTGATGAACAATAACCGGGGCGCACATCATACTCTACATTATCGTAGCTCCGCGCAATTCTGGTTGGATGAGAAATTACAGCTCACCAAAGCAGGCAAATCCCCGGCCTGTTACCTGCCGTTTCCAATGCATCTGCTGTGGTATACCGAAATTCAGGATGAAATCAGCGGTAACCGGCTCACCAGTGAAGTCAGTTACCGCCACGGTGTCTGGGATGGTAAAGAGCGGGAATTCAGAGGATTTGGTTGTATCAAACAGACAGATACCACAACATTTTCTCACGGCACCGCCCCCGAACAAGCGGCACCGTCACTGAGTATTAGCTGGTTCGCCACCGGGATAGATGAAGTAGACAGCCAATTAGCCACAGAATATTGGCAGGCAGACACCCAAGCTTATAGCGGATTTGAAACCCGTTATACCATCTGGGACAACACTAACCAGACAGATCAAGCATTCACCCCCAATGAGACACAACGTAACTGGCTAACGCGGGCACTTAAAGGCCAACTGCTACGCACCGAGCTCTATGGCCTAGACGGAACGGATAATCAAACGGTGCCTTATACCGTCAGTGAATCACGCTATCAGGTACGCTCTATTCCCGTAGAGAAAGAAACCGAATTATCTGCCTGGATTACCGCCATTGAAAATCGCAGCTACCACTATGAACGTATCATCAGTGATCCACAGCTCAGCCAAAGTATCTGGCTGCAACACGATATCTTTGGTCAATCACTGCAAAGTGTCGATATTGCCTGGCCTCGCCGCGAAAAACCGGCAGAAAACCCCTACCCGCCAACCCTGCCGGAAACACTATTCGACAGTAGCTATGATGATCAGCAACAACAATTACGTCTGGTGAGGCAAAAAAATAGCTGGCATCACCTGACTGACGGAGAAAACAGGCGATTAGGTTTACCAAATGCACAACGCCGTGATGTTTATACTTATGACCGGACCAAAATTCCGGCCGAAGGGATCTCTCTTGAAGTCTTGCTGAAAGCCGATGGCCTGCTAGCAGATGAAAAAGCGGCCGTTTATCTGGGGCAACAACAGACGTTTTACACCGCCGGTCAAGCGGAAGTCACTCTAGAAAAGCCCACGTTACAAGCACTGGTCGCGTTCCAAGAAACCGCCATGATGGATGATACCTCATTACAGGCGTATGAGGGCGTGATTGAAGAACAGGCGTTGCATACCACACTGATACAGGCCGGTTATCAGCAAGTCGCGCGGTTATTTAATACTGGATCAGAAAGCCCGGTATGGGTGGCACGGCAAGGCTATACCGATTACGGTGATGCCACACAGTTCTGGCGGCCTCAAACTCAGCGTAACTCGTTGCTGACAGGGAAAACCACACTGACCTGGGATACCCATCGTTGTGTAATAATTCAGACTCAGGATGCCGCTGGATTAACGACGCAAGCCCGTTACGATTATCGTTTCCTTACGCCAGTACAACTGATAGATATTAATGATAATCAACATATTGTGACATTGGATGCACTAGGTCGCGTGACCACCAGCCGGTTCTGGGGTACGGAGGCAGGGCAGACCACAGGCTACTCCAACCAGCCCTTTACACCACCGGACTCCGTAGATAAAGCGCTAGCGTTAACAGGAGTACTCCCCGTTGCCCAATGTTTAGTCTATGCCGTTGATAGCTGGATGCCGCTGTTATCTTTGTCTCAGCTTTCTCAGTCACCAGAAGAAGCAGAAGCGCTATGGGCGCAACTGCGTGCCGCTCATATGGTTACCGAAGATGGGAAAGTGTGTGCGCTAGGCGGGAAACGGGGAATAGTCCATCAGAACCTAACGATTCAACTCATCTCGCTATTGGCAAGTATTCCCCGTTTACCTCCACATGTACTGGGGATCACCACTGACCGCTACGATAACGATCCTCAACAACAGCACCAACAGACGGTGAGTTTTAGTGATGGTTTTGGCCGGTTACTCCAGAGTTCAGCCCGTCATGAGCCCGGTGATGCCTGGCAACGTAAAGAGGACGGTGGGCTGGTTGTGGATGCAAATGGCGTTCTGGTCAGTGCCGCTACAGACACCCGATGGGCTGTTTCTGGCCGCACAGAATACGACGACAAAGGCCAACCTGTGCGTACCTATCAACCCTATTTTCTGAATGACTGGCGCTATGTTAGTGATGACAGCGCACGAGATGATCTGTTTGCCGATACCCATCTTTATGATCCACTGGGACGGGAATACAAGGTCATCACCGCTAAGAAATATTTGCGAGAAAAACTGTACACTCCGTGGTTTATTGTCAGCGAGGATGAAAACGATACAGCATCAAGAAACACATAATTTTATCCGTTGCCCCGCAGTATATTGCGGGGCAATATCTAATCAATTATGAAGATTCAGCATTTCCGTTAAATATTAACGTCAATGTTCTTTCTTGGTAAAAGCCGGAACAGGATCAGGTGTCGGAACAGAGCTATCGCAATTATAATGCTCTCCTGTCAGCCCTATTTTTTTGCAAGCCGTAGACAAAAGATCATTAGGTGTCGCCCACTCATCTTTCCAGTCACTACCGTCATAACGTTCATTCTTAAATAGATCCCACATTATAAGGCCCGTTTTACCATATTTGATCGTACCATCTAATATGCTGTTAAGAGCGCTCTTCGTAAGCGGTAAATTACCGGTTGCGGGTTTACCAACTTCAAACCCAACCGTAATAGGCGGCAAAACCAATAATTTTTGCGGTTGAATTGATGCCTGAGCGTAGTTACGCGCCCCTTTTAGTTTGACATGGAAGGTAACAACTTCATTGCCTGATTTAAGCCAGTTAATATATTGACCATAATAATACTTAACCTGCCCAGGAAGGTCACAAGGAATATATGTTTCACCTCCCCCAATAAATCCACAATCTTTTTCACTTAAATCATAGGTCATTACACCAATATAACTGAGTCGATTGATCAGATTGGGGTAACTCAGCGCGGTATTGTAAATCAAACCATAGAGATTGCCTCCCCACCAAGCACCACCATAAATATCACTATTCCTCGCATTAGTTCCCCAGTTAGCGGACATATTCGGGATACCTCCCGTTGCAGGACCTGCGGTACTTAGCTTAAGTGATGGTTTAACTGCATTAATTGAAGTATAAAAAGACTTTAAAATAGCAGCGAATTTATCCACGGTTGCCGGCATTGCGCGGGGAATTTTCTCTGCGCCAGGAACAATATTCATTGACGCATCATAAACATAACTGCCTAGTCCCTTTGCTATTAAAGTTGATGTAATAAGGGTTTCACTGTTATTAGGAGGAACCTTGATTGAGTCAGGCGTTAATTTCCAGCTTTTTGCATTAATATCAGCGTGCCAGAATTCTTCATAATCAACATCAATTCCCACTACCCCCAAGTCAGCCGCCAAATTGACAATATTTTTATATGCCTTATCTGCTGCTTTACCCGTAATAGTACTGTCAAATCGAGGAATTTTGGTCAGGGGATTAGGAAAGATATCATAAACCGCACCGGGTTCATTACCACAGGCATCTTTTTTGCCCGCGGTTATATCATAAATTTTCGGATAACAACTAAAGTTCCATCCACCTACAGCAATATAAGTACTCACTCCATGAGATTTTAAATCAGCGATAACACCTTTTAATGCCACAAAATCAGCCCTGGCATTTTCAGCTTCTTTCGTGCTAATACTTTGACCAGAAGTACAGATATAACCAAACAATCCTGAACATTTCAGACTGTTTTTTTCATAGTTAATAAAACCAGGCTGGACAAAAGACAATACCAACGTATTAAAGTTACTCTTATTCTTAGAAATATCTCTACTTAATTTTTTAAAGTTATCAAGACTGGCATAATATTCTTTAGTATCAACCTGCGCAGCAGGCCCACTCAGATAATATGCAGATATTTTAGGATTGGCGGCAATAACATTTCCTGATATGAAAAAACACAATACACAACTCGCTAATAAATATCGGTTTAATTTGTATTTAGACATATATCTATCTCCACTTGGTTAACATTACTTTTCCGATTACAGTCAATGAGTTATAATGACACTTCATTGCCTTTTCATCATGAACGGTATAAGTTTTTCCCTAATAGAGCGTTAATATGTTCAGTCTGTTATTATAGACTGTGATGTAGTTACTAATCGGTTATATTAGCATTAATTATTTCAATGCACCAATTTCATAATAGTGTAGTTTTCTCCGTTGTCCACAAAAGACCTAGAAATTAGTTGTAATAATATTTCTCTCTAATCTATCTAAATAAAAAAATATTATTATATGATAATTCCACCAGATTATATTTATGTTAATTAATTACTACAGGCGTAACGCTTTAGAGATAATTATTTCCTTCTGCAATTGAATTCAGATTATTACTAAATACAGTTTCCAATCTACACCCAATATATATCCAGAGTCTTAGGAAGATTATTTTAATTAATATTATTGAAATTAAACAAATAAATTACCTCACCAAAAATATAAATAAATTACGCTTATTTCATTTTCATTAAGAACATCATGAGTTCCTATAAGCTATAAATAGTGTACAAGCAGATTCGCAATAATAGTTAATTACAGCTTGTGCAAACCTGCTTATGAATGAACAGTGAACCACCAGCAACACGCAAAACCCGGAGTATACATGTTAATAGAGAACCCATTGCTTTAAATAAACGCTCTCTGTTATCAGGAAAATTATGCCCAAAAACTTCAACGATTCTTCAACAAATTATAAAAACCTATAAAAAGGTATTATCTTAAATTTGCCTAATTAATGATCAAGCTCGTATACTCACTGGGCGTTAAGACAGATCTGGAATAGCACGTAGCTTACTTAGTCGCTCAAAATGTATTCCAGCAAGTGAAACAAAGTTAAAACACAGGAAAATTATCATGACACGTTTAGGCTTATCTATAACTGTATTATCACTGTTATTCTCTGGCGCAGTATTGGCTGCACCTAGCACACCGGTAACCCAATCTTCGGATACCAAAGTGACTGCTTCCCATACAGCAAATACCAAAGCAGAGAAGAAATCGGGTAAAACCACACCTAAACAACACTCACACCAAAAGGCAGCAAGCAAAGAAGCCAAGAAGACTCACTGAGTTTTCCAGCATGAAGCCACTACACGCAGCAATAGTTATGACACAAGTTTGACAGCGTCATAAACTGTAAATTCAGGGGGGAAATCCCCCCCTCAACGTATTAAAGTGAAAAGCTTAACAAGTGCCTTCGGTATCTTCATCACCATAATATTTAACACCAATCCTGATAATATCCCGCGCCTGAGATTTACGGTGTTTATTCGTATCACGCAATGAATAGATACAACCACAATATTCCTGCTGATAAAATCTTTCCCGTTTACTAATTTCAATCATCCGGGCTGAACCACCTTGCTTACGCCAGTTGTAATCCCAGTATTGAATTCCCGGATACTGACTTGCCGCTCGTTTTCCACAATCATTTATCTGCTGCATGTTTTTCCAACGGGAAATGCCCAACGAGCTTGAAATAACGCTGAAATTATTTTCATAAGCATATAAAGCAGTACGCTCAAAACGCATATCAAAGCACATGGTGCAACGAACCCCTCTTTCTGGCTCCCATTCCATACCTTTAGCGCGTTCAAACCAGTTATCGCTGTCATAATCCGCATCCACAAATGGCACATTGTGTTGCTCCGCAAAGCGAATGTTCTCTTCTTTGCGAATTAAATATTCCCGTTTTGGATGAATATTCGGATTATAGAAAAAAACGGTGTAATCAATTCCAGAGGCATGTAGCGCTTCCATCACTTCACCAGAACAAGGCGCACAACAAGAGTGCAATAATAATCGTTCCGCATTATCCGGTAACGTTAAAACAGGGCGAACATAGTTTTCCATTTAGCAGGCTCCATATAATTATAAGAATTAATTATAGAATATAGTTATTTTTAGCTTCAAATTTTTCGAATGAAATTCATCATGACTGGCTTGTTTTTACGATCCTTATCTTTGTGATCCTTACCTTTGTAATCATAGTAAATTACTTGAAATTCTGGCAGGTTCCACCGTCATATTGTCGTCATCAAAGTTTGTACGAGGAAGTTCACTACAGATAAATTTGTTTTATGCTGATAGTTAACTAAATTATAGCCAAATTCAGATGCTTTTAACCAAAATAATTTAAACGGAGACCAAGATGCGCCATGCAATTTCCCTGAGTGACCTCTCTTTTCCGGCCATCACCGCCGGATTTGTCGCTGTTCTGGTTGGATATACCAGTTCCGCGGCCATTATCTTTCAAGCCGCTGAAGCTGCGGGCGCCACCCCCATGCAGATCGGTGGTTGGCTAAGTATGCTAGGACTTGGAATGGGCATCAGCTCCCTGGGGCTATCGCTTTATTACCGCACCCCCGTCCTTACCGCATGGTCAACACCGGGTGCCGCGCTACTGGTGACAACGCTACCAGGAACATCAATCAACGAAGCCATTGGTATCTTTATTTTTGCTTCAGCGCTGATCTTGCTGTGCGGTATTACTGGCCTGTTTGCCCAATTGATGAACTATATTCCACAGGCACTTTCCGCAGCCATGCTGGCCGGTATTCTGTTACGCTTTGGTTTGGATGCCTTTTCCTCATTTTCAGTCAACTTCGTACTAACTGCCGGAATGTGTTTGACTTATCTTCTGGCACGCAGATATTTATCCCGCTATGCCATCATCTTAACACTATTATCAGGGCTGATTATCGCCGCTTTACAGGGAGATATTCACTTTGAACAACAATCCACAGTCGCGTTTGTTGCCCCTGAATTTATTGCACCCAGTTTCACACTCTCTTCGTTATTGAGTGTCGGTATCCCATTTTTTATCGTTACAATGGCATCTCAAAATGCGCCCGGCATTGCCACACTAAAAGCCGCAGGGTATCCAGTTTCTGTTTCATCACTGATAAGCTGGACTGCGCTCATCTCACTGATCTTATCACCTTTTGGTGGTTTTTCCGTCTGTATTGCCGCCATTACTGCCGCAATTTGTATGAGCCAGGAAATCCACGCTGACCCACATCGCCGTTATATGGCCGCTGCCGTAGCGGGTGTGTTTTACCTGATAGCGGGCCTGTTCGGTGGTTCAATCAGTATGTTATTCAGCGCACTACCGGCGGCGCTTATTCATATTATTGCCGGATTAGCATTGCTTGGAACAATTTCTGGCAGCCTGCTACAAGCGCTACAGAATGAAAAGCAACGAGACGCAGCAATAATCACATTTTTGATCACCGCTTCCGGTGTGACGTTACTTGGCGTAGGTGCTGCATTCTGGGGGTTAATAGGTGGAGTAATAACCATAATCCTTTTATCTTTGCCTGAGAAAAACAAAATAGTTCATTAGATGAACAGTAAAATTATACTTTTCAGCACTTTATGATACTTATTATCAACAAAACTTATGATAGTTTGCCGAGTCTGTTGCGCTTTGAATATTACGATGGGACATATCTAACAACCTTAAATCTTCTTACCCGCAAAACTGAGCTTTCTATTATGAAATTTTTTGATATGGAATTTTCTGATATTAGCAAGTTAGTTGTTATTTCATCATGCATGGCAATCCCTTATAGCTATGCTGATGAGCGCCCAATTCTTTCTCTCTCGGTTAGCCAGTCCGGTGGAAGCCAAACGACTGCTGATGGTAGTTTATCCAGAAAACCGAATCAGCAAGAATCACGGATACTCCCAATTTGGGGTGACGAAGCCAGAGCTAAAGGTTATGACCTACCGGAACCTTTTGGCGCCAGTTACGGTTATATGAATATGCGACAGAATATCGTTGTAGATGATATTAAAATCATTATGCCGAAAAATCCAGAAACTGGAGACGCTCTGGACATCCAAGCAGGTAAAACCCGAGAAAAGAATGAATCTCATATGCTTAAACTGGATACTTGGGTTCTACCTTTTCTGAATGTTTATGGTGTTTATGGCTGGACAAAAGGCACATCAAAAACCAACATTGAAGGTATTAATTTAGGCGGTATGGTTTTTCCTAGCATGAAAGATATTCCTTTCGAACTGGATTTTAAAGGTAAAACCTATGGTGGCGGTTTTACTCTGGCAGGGGGATACGAGCAGTTTTTCGGTACGCTTGATACTAACTATACCTACACTAATCTAGATATTCTGGACGGTAAAATCAGCGCCTTGGTCGTCACTCCACGAGTGGGTTATGAATTTATATTCCAGCCAATTATCCCCGGGCAAGGAAACACCAAATTGCAGGTATGGACCGGCGGAATGTACCAGAAAATTACTCAAGAATTTAAAGGCAATATCAGTAACCTGAACTTACCACCTGCATTTTCTGGACTGGTAAAGGCATTAAACGATCCTGATATGAAATTCAAAGTAAAACAGCATGTTGCATCTCGCTGGAATAATACCGTTGGTGCAAGGCTAGAAGTCACACGCAATTTCAATATGCTGACTGAAGTTGGCTTTAACAAACGTAACAGCTTCTACATTTCAGGTGAGTTCCGCTTTTAATGAACATCCGTTGTACTTTATATGGGCTGGCTTTAGTCAGCCTTTTTATTTCTGATCTCTCATATGGTGAAGCACCACTCAGCAGGGAAAAAATCGATGGCTGGCTGGAAAAATTAGGTGGCAGTAATACCTATGACAGCAGTAAAGCGATTGATTGGGGTATTTTACCCGGCCCTTTTTATACGCCAGAGTTAGGTGCCGGTCTCGGTGTTGCTGTCGTTGGTCTTTATCGGCCAGATGATCATGACCATACCAGCCAAACCTCTTCTCTTTCCCTAAATGGATTTGCCTCTTCAACAGGCGCCTTTGGCTTCACATTTGATAACTACAGTTTCTTTGCTGATGATCAATGGCGGTTTTTCCTTTCCGGTACCTTGAACAACGTTCCCACTTATTACTGGGGAACAGGATATCAAGCAGGTAAGGTAGATGATCGCAAAGAAAAATATCACTCACAGGAACTGCACCTGCAACCCAGAATGCTCTATCGAGTTGCTGATTCTACCTATTTAGGCGCTGGCTGGAATTTTTCATCATTACACGCCAAAGACCCTGATAGCGGCGCTAAAAAACTTTTTGCAGCAGAAAACGATGGCCGGTCCATATTGAGTTCGGGCGTCAGTGCCTATTTCAGCTACGACACACGGGATTTTCTGCCTAACGCTCATCAAGGACACGTTCTTGATATTACCTACACCCATTTTTCCCCGGCATTAGGCAGTGACCGCCGGTTTAATATCGTTGATATGCAATACAGCACCTATTATCAATTAAATGAAAAATCTGTATTGGCATTCGATAGTTATGGTCGTTTCACTGACGGCCAAGTGCCCTGGAATATGCTGTCAATGCTAGGTAATAGTAATCAGATGCGTGGATATTATGAAGGTAGATACCGGGACAAAAATGTTATCAGCACCCAACTGGAATATCGGCGCAAATTGGACTGGCGACACGGATTTGTCTTGTGGGCAGGGGCGGGCACCCTAAGCCATTATGCAAAAGATATTGGCTCAGAAAACTGGTTACCCACAGTTGGCGCTGGCTATCGTTTTGAATTCAAACCTAAAATGAATGTCAGACTGGACTTTGGTATCGGTAAAAAAAGCAATGGATTTTATTTTCAGGTAGGAGAGGCGTTTTGAAATTGCGTTTATGGATTGCTGCTTTAACGTTAGTTGCAGGATGCCAGGGAACTTTTTCTTCAATCGCACCAGTACAACCTGACTTAAATAGTGAAACAACCGCCGAAGCCACTCGTGCATGGCCGGTTCTTGCTCCGATTCCCTCTCCCAAAGGATTAAGAGCTTGCTGTGCTTTTGGCTACAATTTAAAAACTGAATTACTGACCATTCCAGTACCTTTTTACCACATAAGTAATGTGCTGGATGCCGATAATCTTGGGGCACATAATTATAACAACAGTTTTTTTGGTACCGTTGCTTCATTAACAGGGCTCAGTAATGAAAAAGTGGGGATGATATATACCCGCCGAGGCGGATTCATTGATATTTCCCATGTACGGGATACCGCTGATAATGCGGTTTTTCTGTTCAGTCAAATCTGGCCTCGTCTTGGAGAAAAGTGGCAAATAGAACTCAGCAGCGAATTAGCATTACGCCGCATTCAATTCTATCAATTCACACCACCAGCAGCGATAGAACAACGTTATACCCTAACTGCTTATCTGGCCGTAAAATTGGCTTTTGAACTTGCTGCATGGCATGAAATCGCCCAATGGTACGGTTATCAGTCTGTACCGGGATTTTCTGAAAAAGTATCTGCGTTCTCTCCTGAAGATCTCTACTCTAATCTATTAGGCGCTCGTCTTTCCCTCTCTTTGATACTGGCAGGGCAAGTACCGTCAATGAAACAATACCGCCTATCAATGCAAGCCATTCTGCCATCTGCGCTACGTGAACTGGAAGCCTTATCCCCTGATGAAACGCGGAAAATGTTTGAACAGGTTGATGGTATCTGGTGGGACAGCAAACGCCGTATACCTGATAAACGCTTAATCCTTCAACGTGATTTCCATATTCACAGCGATCGCATACCTAATATGGTGCCTACAGAACAGCAAGTTCCGCTTAGGCTTACCCTGCCACAACAATATACTGGCTACAAATTATCTGAATTGGCCGAATTACAATTGTGGCCTAGCCGCCAGATGAAAGATCTTCCTGTACCAGAAAGCTACTGGATTGCACTTGATTTTCCACAATTGGCAGAAAAAGCACAAGAACAACAAGAGAATCATTGATTCATATATTTTCTATGAAAGAATGAATATAACATTATGAATTAAAATATATGAGAAACTTTAGATTACTATTTCTCAAACAATAATCCCATTGTAATATCATCAATTATAATTCACTATTCCCATAATGTTACATCATAATATAAACTCAACATCATTCATAATAAAACCAAACTATGCCGACCATACTTAAATTAAGCTATAAAGAGAAATCCCACATCAACAAGGCATTATTCCACAGGATAAAAAACCGTATTGAAATATTTACAAAGATAAAAAACCAATAAACAACTGATATAAAATAATTAATATTACATAACATCTAAAAAACAAATCAAAAAATCATAAAAATATTAACCAGCTCAACAACCAAAAAAGAAACAAAATCTCAAAAAGATCACAAAAATAAGAACATAATTCTTAATTATACTCTTAATCTGTGTATTGCACTTATTTTTATCGAAAAATTAGACTTTCACTCTTAATTTAACTCAAATAACAAAAATCCCTTCTTAAATAGGTTTAATCGTCTATAATATACATTTCCAAGTTATAAATATGTATAAACAATATCAGCTTTATCTAAGTAGATAAAATAAGAACTTACATTATCAACAATTAGATTTATTCAACCAAAACTCAAGTTACTAAACTATTTTCAACTATATGATATATTGATTTTTATTTTAAATTTACAACATTAAATAAATTTAATAGATAAACACTCATATTGTTTTTTAATTTTTCTGATGTATTTGGGGATTCAGGGTCCCTATCTTCACCCCTGATAAAGTCAATTAAGATGTCCCTACTCCTGGAGAGGAAAAATGAATAAACTAGCGTTATCAACCACCGCCGCGCTTATTTTTGCTACAGGTTCTGCTGTTGCAGCCAATGATGCCGCTGGCGGTACATTACATTTCTCTGGTGCAGTCACTGATGCCACTTGTACTATTAACAGTGGTGCTTCAGCTAATCTGTCGATTATATTGGAACCTATCTCAGTCACTCAAGCCGGACAAAAAGAAGGCTTAATTGATTATGGGAAGAAAGCATTTTCACTAGAATTTTCTAACTGCCAGTCCAAAGCCGTTGGTTTTGATCCAGCAACCTCTATGTTGAAAATCCAGTTCTCATCATCACATACTATTTCTAACGATGCTAAGTACCTGGTTAACCAAGAACTCAATGCAAATGGTAAGCCGAAAAACGTAGGTATCGCTATTGTTAAACACACCGAAGAAAATAACCCTATTATGCTGAATAAAGCGTTTGATACAGGAATCAAAGGCTCAGAGGCAACACCTGAAATTGTCGATTTCTATGCGAAATACTACAAAGTAGGCACTGATGCTGCTGATCCAGGTAAAGTAGTAACGATGGTTACTTATCACGTTACTTATTTATAATTATTTACTACAATAAATAAAGCCTATTTAGATAAATAGGCTTATTTAATTTGGCAAAAATAACGTTATGAAGAAATTATTTTTAACTATATTATTAGGGATAACAACTCTATCTGCTCATGCCAACATCGTTATTAACACAACACGTGTTATTTATCCAGCCAGTAATAAAGAAGTATCAGTTCAATTATTAAATGCAGGGGATCAACCCTCCTTGGTACAATCCTGGATAGATGATGGCGATCCTAATTCAACACCTGAAACAGCTAAAGTCCCCTTTTTACTCACCCCCCCAGTCGTCAAAATTGATGGCAATAACGGGCAACAATTAAGAATTAAATACATCAGCAGCAATCTACCCACGGATCGTGAATCGCTGTTCTATTTAAATGTTCTGGATATTCCACCCATAGCAGAAAACATTGGCGATAAAAACGTTATGCAGATTGCTATTCGTACCCGAATCAAATTTTTCTATCGGCCAGACAAGCTTTCTATCTTACCGAAACAGATCCAACAACATATTGGATTAAAACGTGAGGGTAGCCAACTAAAATTGGAGAATTCATCACCCTATTTCATGAATATCATCGGCCTTAAATCTTCTGACACTCAACCTAACTTACTAAATGAAGGAACAATTATAAAACCGTTCTCTTCTCATTCATTCAGTACCAATGAAAAAGTAAAAGTTGGAGACAAATTAACTCTGGCTATTGTTGATGATTTTGGTGCTATAAATAAATTAACTTTACCACTTCAATAGTGATATTACTGGCATAGCATAGAACATGATAAGACAAAAAATTAGTCCGTTAGCTCTGATAATAGGTACCCTTCTGTATACAGATTGTTTATGCTATGCCAAAACATTTAATACTGATTTTCTGGTTGGTGAATCTGCAAAAGCGGATTTATCCCGATTTTATACCACTTCAGAGCTACCCGCTGGCCGTTACGGTATTGACATATATCTGAATAATGACTGGAAAGGAAGATTTGATATTAATATCCAGAACGATGGCAAAGATATTTACTTACTCAATGAAGATCTTCCTAGGTTAGGTATAAAAATTGATAAAAACCAATTACCAGAATCAAATTTATCCAAAGATGAAATTCTTCTTACTAAAATAATACATGAAGGAACCGCTAATCTCGATGTTCCTAAACTCAGCCTGCATCTGGTCGTCCCGCAGGCATATATCAAAAACGAGCTAAAAGGCTATATCGATCCTGCGTTCTGGGACCGAGGTATCCCCGGAGCTATGCTGTCCTACAATGCCAACTATTACCATACTCAAAATAGGAATAAACAAAACCGCGACCGTGAAAATGAAGATAATGCTTACGTGTCACTTAATAGCGGTTTGAATCTATTTGGCTGGCAATTACGTGATCAATCCTCTTATCACTACACACGTTCAAATGGTGATAAATGGAGTAACAATACCCGTTATCTGCAACGAGGAATTTCATCAATTAATTCAGAATTTCGCATTGGTGATAGCTATACATCAAGCGATTTATTCGACTCTTTCCGCTTCCGAGGTATCAATTTGAAAACAGATATGCGCATGTACCCTGATGCCTGGCAAGGGTTTTCCCCTATCGTCCGTGGAGTTGCGCAGACTAACGCTCTGGTAAAAATCACCCAAAATAATATTGTTATTTATCAAGGTAATGTACCACCCGGGCCGTTTGCTATTGAGGCTATTTTACCAACAGGTTCAGGTGGTGATTTGCTAGTTGAAGTGACGGAAGCAGACGGACGTACTAACAGTTTTACCGTCCCCTTTTCATCCGTTCCTAATATGATGAAAGAAGGTCTTGGCAAATATGATA
This sequence comes from Photorhabdus sp. S10-54, assembly GCF_963878145.1. Taxonomy (NCBI): domain Bacteria; kingdom Pseudomonadati; phylum Pseudomonadota; class Gammaproteobacteria; order Enterobacterales; family Morganellaceae; genus Photorhabdus; species Photorhabdus sp. S10-54. The sequence goes on from NZ_CAWNXG010000040.1 coordinate 31,808, forward strand.
TCAGTGCAGGTAAAACACATATTGCCAACAGTCGTTATAAACCAAACTTTTTTCAAGCCAGCTACCAATATGGTTTTAATAATGTCCTGACCGGTTATACAGGCACCATTATCAGTAAAGATTATTACTCACTACTGTTAGGTAGTGGTTTTAATCTACCAATTGGCGCTGTATCAATTGACGTTTCGCAGTCCAGCGCCAAATTTGATAATAGCCCAACCATGAAAGGCCAAAGCTACAAATTAGCTTATAGCCGCTATATCCCACAAACAAAAACAAATTTTTCGCTGGCGGCTTATCGTTATTCAACTAAAAATTATCTCACCCTAATCGATGCGATTGATCTGCATGACTGGATAAGCAACGGATATAACCAACAATACTATTCTCATCAAAAAAATACCTTTAATATCAATTTGAACCAGAATCTTGGTAGTCGTGCAGGTTCACTTTTTCTTTCGGGAACATTCCGTGATTACTGGGGAACCCAGAATAAAAGTAGAGAATATCAAATGGGGTATTCCAACAGTCTGGGGAAAATCAATTATTCCCTGACAGCAAGCCGTGTCCGATACAATATCAATGAAACAGAAAGTAAAGAGGAACAGCGCTACTATCTGATGCTGTCTGTTCCTTTTGAGTTGTTTGGTTACCCTGCCTATTTGACCAATAATGTCTCAATCAATGAAAGTCACTATGACAACAGTAACTTAGGATTAAGCGGCAGCGCAGGCCCAAACAACCGTTTAAATTACCACTTCAACATTTCAGATCAGAAAAATGGTTCGACAACAACCAGTGCAAATTTGACCTACAAAACATCCGTTTCCACATTGAGTAGTTCTTATAGCCAGTCCAAGGAGTACCGCCAAATGGGGCTTGGCGCAACCGGCAGTTTAGTTGCTTATCGAAGCGGAATTCTGGCTGCTAATCAAGTTGGGGAAACTTTCGCCATCATTGACGCACCGGGCACAGCAAATGCTTCTGTGAATGGTGATAAAAGCATGGTGACAAACAACAGCGGTAAGTTGCTGATACCTTATCTTTCTCCTTATCGTAAAAATGCCATCATGCTAGATACCAGTGAAGTGCCAGAAGATGCGGCTGAACTTATCGGTAACATCAGAGATGTTGCGCCATATTCCGGTGCGATTACCCATATCGGATTTAAAACAGACCAGCGGAAGACTTTTGTCTTCTACGCCGCTCAGGCTGATGGTAAACCTTTACCTTTCGGTACTGAAATTGTCGATTCAGAAGGTAACAGCTTAGGATACGTTGGTCAGGGTAGTATGGTTTTCCTACGTATAGAAAAATTACCACAGCAAATTTATGTCCACATCGGTCAACTAGGCGAAAAGAGCTGCATAATAAATAATCCACAGCCTGAAATGGGCTCAACCGCCAATATTTGCCGTTAAGGGAGAAGATAATGAAACTTAAGCCATTGTACCTTAAACCATTGTATCTGGCGGCCATAATCAGTCTGAGCAGTAGCATAGCCTATGCAGATTGCCAACCCAAATATGCAATACCGGCACCGGCAATCCTGGTTGATATGACAGATCATCTCACTCTGAACAGTAATGCAACCTGGATACTCAACACCCAATATTCTGGCTATTTTACATGCACAAGAAATTCACTATGGAAACAAAACTCTGTCGCTAACGGTTCGCCTTTTACTAAAAACAAAGTTGTTTTAGGATTCAATGGTGGCAAAGATTATGCCGAAGTGACTATCACGAATCTTTCTCCTAGCAACAGTATTAATCTGGGAAACAGTAACGACACATACCCTGCCAGCAAATTGCAAGCCCAATTTACACTTAATATAAAGCTACTGAGTGGCAGACCCGGTGGTAGTAATATTCACGTCTTTTCCGGCAATTCCGCAACATTAAAAACTGCTGTCATTGCGATGGATACCACCAACTTAGGACTCCTTGACGCCATTCTCCGTTTCGCTACCGATTTCCTGACCTTTATTCTTACCTGGGAGTGGCCGACACATTCTGAAGATATCTATTATCAACCCATCACAATGATTTTTAATCACAGAGATACAACTTGTCACTTCTTAAATGCGGGATTGACAGTGAATCTACCAAAAGTCAACCGCATTAGATTGCTTAACGGAACAGATAAAGGAGAAACACCTTTTACCCTTAACTTTGAATGCAAATATCTCCAAAACGGTAAAACTTCACGCTCAGTTAAAGCTTACCTGAGCAGTAATCATCTGCTACCAAATGACAATCGAACTTTAATTGACAGCAAAGCAGGTGCCGCTAAAGGTGTTGGTATCCGTGTTTCTCAGACAAGTGATTCAACGCCGATAACTTTCAGTGCTTCGCAATCCTCATCCCACGGCGCAACACTACTATTCAGCAAAAACTCCGGCAATGTCATCGATAAACACTTTACCATCGACCTTAATGCTTACTACCACGTTTATGATCCCCAAAACATCATAGCAGGGGAACTGAAAGCAACTTCTGTACTGAACTTTGAATACAATTAATCAAGAGGCAAAGGAGATGTCTCTTATTTCCCTCATTCGAATTAAAATTTTATGTTTCAATAAGTAATAATTTGTAATAAAGTGTTTCTATAGAAAAATTCATTTACATTTATAATCTACCCTGAATTGATGTAACACAATGATAATCCTAACATTAAGTAATCATTCAAACTCGCTTAATTTATCAATAAAATAGTGTAATTCTATGAAAAATAGAAAAAACATACTTTCACTTATCAATAAAATTAAAAAAAACAATATCAAGATAATATTTCCAAATCTTATTAAATAATAAATAAAAATAACAACCAATCAGCAACAAAAATATACCTTAAGGATAAAAAAATACAAAAAAACACATAAACAGAAAAACAAAACATATGAAAACATTCAACTTATATTGATTAAAAATTAAAAAAAACAATTAAAATCAATGATATATGAATTGATCGAAAATAAAAACTTTAGGAGAAAATATAATTACACGTAATATAAAAATGTGATAAATAATTTAACCTAGCACAAGAACAATATAACTTTAATTCTCCAAAAACACTTTTAATATAAAAATAGAAAGATAAATATTTATATTATCAACAAATAAATTATTAAAATTTTTTTATTCTTATATACACCCCCATTATTATATTATTACAATATCACTCGGAATAAATATTTGTAACACATTGTTACTTATTTTAACTTAACATTTAGAACCATATCGAATATCCTGCACCGTACCAATAACAATGACTCTATTATGAAATTAGCTCAAGCCTGACAGATACGACTTAGTTTTAACTCATAGAGGAAAGAGACCATATCGGTAACAGGTTACCTTTTTATGAAAATGATACTTATTCTTATAACGGCAATATTAATATCAATTAGTTTATTACTCGCTGCGGTGTTCTTACGATTGGCAGTACTATAATTAACAGTACTATATAAAACTAAGTTCAATCACTTCCGATATTATACTAGCTGGTTTACAAATCACTTTTCTTTTGATAAAGCGACTTACAGGCACAAAATTAACTCAAAAATCATGATCATATCTGATGAATAATTCAACCTAGACAGGCAATATTTTGTACACAAACAGCACATAACCATATATAAATTAATAAAAAACCACAGAACAAATTAGCAAAATAATAATTTTCATTACAGAAAATATATTTATGAATCACTAATAACTCTGGCTATGCTGGATTTATTTTGCTAATATCAGCCTGTTTTTTATTCAGAGCAAACGAGGAAAAGCAATGCCCTCTCAAACGACGAGGACAACTGCCATCTTCGCTTTCTTTATCTCACTATTGTTTTCCGCTTTTAGTCATGCTTCAACTAGCACAGCTAAAAGCATAGAGTATTCTCACAATGGCATGCAAAGCAATTTGCCAGATTTGCGAAAATACCCTTCGGGCACCCTACGTAAGAAAGCGTTTTTAAATGTTGTTGTCCCTGTGATTGATCAACACAATCAACAAATTATGCAGGAACGGAAATGGCTACTGGAACACCAAAATGCCAAGCATTGGTCTATACAGGACATCAAGCGCCTGCAACAAATTTGTAAAAACTACAACGTGAGCTGTAGCAGCTCGCCTAAAAAAGTTAACTGGAACAAGCTACTAAGTCGTGTTGACATCATCCCAACCCATTTTGTTGCCACTCAGGCCGCAACAGAATCTGGTTGGGGAACATCTAAGCTTGCACAACAGAATAACAACTTATTTGGTATGCGTTGCGGTAATAACTGTAAGAAAACCCAAGGTAAGATAAAAGGTTATTCCGCTTATCCGACTATCAATGATTCGGTCAAAGCCTATATGAGAAATATGAACACCCATAACGCTTATGAATCATTACGTGCTTCACGCGCCAAGCAGAGAAGCCTTCAGAAATCACTAAATACCAGCAAATTGATTGATAATCTTGAAGGATATTCACAATTGGGTTCGACTTACAACAACTACCTGCACAAAGTATTTAACAGCAATAAAGGGCTTATTACTCAGGCGCAGAAGTTAGCTAAAAACGATCACGACTAAGGGCCTAAATAAGTCATTAGCATGAATATCTTGTGTTAAGTACCAATATCATCCGTTGCTATAACTAAGTGCCAATCTCAATAGGCGTAATTGTTGCTTGTTGCAAGCTATTTTTATCAATGAACCGTGAACACGGACAGCGCGGAAAAACCGGAACGTACACGTAGTACGTGAGGATGACTCGCTTCGCTCGCCCTACGGGCCGCACTAAAGTGCGTTCAAAAGCTCGTGCTTTTGTCTGAGCACTGTCCGGGTTCGCTCTTTATGGCAAAGAAGGGTGAATAAAATAGCCCTATTGGGACAGGCAGTCACTATGGAATGGATGATTTTCTTATATCCACCCATTTGTTCTTTTCATTGATAGAATGTTTAGATTAAATACTATAATATCCTTCAATATTAACCTGTATTGAGATAAAATGATTGACCAGAGTTTAATATGAATTTCTTTTCTTTTGAGTTTCTTGGTTCCTTTGTTGCTTTCTTTCTCTTGTATTGGATGCTACAAAAACATGCGAAAACACAAAACTACCTGCTGATAATCGCAAGTTATCTGTTTGTCTTTTCCTTTAATCCGCTTTTCACCAGCATCCTATTTGGCTATACGCTATTTATTTATCTTTTAACAAACATAGCCAGCAAATTTCTATCCAACCGCATCACGTTTACTATCCTGACAATAGGTATTCTGGGGTGTTTCACTCTATTCAAATATTATTCTTTCTTTCAAGAAAGTCTCCAACAAGCGTTTGCCAAATTTGGCTTGTCCATAGATTTACCCGTACTAACACTACTCGTCCCTTTGGGTTTATCTTTTTATGCATTTCATTCCGTCAGCTATGTCGTTGCTGTCGCAAGAAAAGAAATACCCAAAGCATCATTTCCTGATGTCGCTTTATATCTATGCTTTTTTCCGAGTATTGTTGCCGGACCAATAAACCGAGCTAAAGATTTCCTGCCTCAAATCCAGATATCATCAAGAGTGATCATTGAACCATCAAGAGCCATATTATTAATTACATTGGCAATAACCAAACTATTTTTGTTCAGCTCTTATTTATCCGAAAATTATGTTAATCCAGTTTTTGATGATCCCGTCAGCTACAATGCAGGGCAAATCTTGGTTAGTATCTATGCCTATGCCTGGCATATCTATTTTAATTTTTCTGGTTATACCAATCTTGTTACTGGATTAGCACTACTCCTTGGATTCAGAGTACCTGAAAACTTCAATGCCCCTTATCTGGCTGAAAACTTACAAGCCTTCTGGCGCCGTTGGCATATCAGTTTATCTGAATTTATCCGTGATTATGTCTATATTCCTCTTGGTGGTAATAAGAAAGGATTTGTACGTAAAAATCTTAATTTGTTTGTTGCTATGGTAATCTCTGGGTTATGGCATGGAGCCGGAATTAATTTCATTATCTGGGGAGCTATTCATGGATTGGGATTAATAATCCTCAATGCTAAACATCAGTTATTTCCCCCAATAGACAAAAAAAATCAAAATATTCCCCAAAATCCAGTCATTTCATTTTTATCCAGAATCATCACTTTCCACTTTGTCTGTCTGGCATGGGTTTTCTTCCGTTGTCCTACTCTAGATGATGCACTAATATTATTAAATCAATTGATATCATCAAATTTATTTCACTCGATAATAGCCAATAGTGGGTTGTTACTGATGTTCTGGGGACTCTTTATTATTTATCCGTGGCTGATTAATCTAAAAATAATGGTTGAGAAAATGTATTCTCAGATTTCATGGATATGCTACCCAATACCATTAGCGATTATTCTGACTTTGGTATTTATGATTTCACCACAAGGAATACCAGGATTCATTTATGCCAATTTCTGAATTCAAATCTAATCTAAAAACGGCCGGGCAAGTTATTTTTATCGTAATATTAACTAGCCTACTGTTAATCTGGCTAAATCATCGTTCACTGGATAGATTCTGGCAACAAGAATATCACCAGCAAAGTCTTTGGGCGACTTTGCAAGGCCATCCGCTCTGGGATTTCGGTGATAATCTGGAACAAGGTGTACTCGCTGCGGGGGAAGCTTTCATGTCACATACTACCAGTAATAACAGTAGCAACCATCAGCGAACTCGCCAGGAAGCTGATATCACACTGCCTGTGGATTTTCAAATTGGACTCAAGCTCCTGAGTGGTTATCCCTCTCCTGTTACAAATCTGCCTGCAATTTTCCCTGAGTTATTACAGAAATCTCCCCATACTCATCCTGTTAATTCACCAATACCCCATAATTTAAGAAATAATGTTTCCCCCAGCACGGTTATCGCTAAAACCAACGTGACACTGACAGCCAAAGATAAAGTGCTGTTTGCTGGAGATTCAATGATGCAGGGCATCGCTCCCCATCTGAAACGTCGGCTCTACCGGGATTACAGTATTTCAAGTATTAATCTCAGCAAACAAAGTACTGGGCTTGCTTATCCCAGTTTTTTTAATTGGCCGGAAACTATCAATAAAACACTGGAAGCCAACCATGATATCAAGCTAGTTGTTATTTTTTTGGGGCCAAATGATCCCTGGGATATGCCACCAAAACATGGAAACATCTACCTGAAATTCGCCAGCCCTGATTGGGAAAACCTCTATCGCCAGCGTATCGAAATGGTCCTTACCGCAGCACGTAACCACGGGGCTGATATTATCTGGGTTGCTCCTCCCAATATGCGACAGAAAAAACTTTCTGCCAGCATGAAATATCTGAGATCCTTATATCAATCGGAAGTAACGAAAGCCGGAGAAATCTATGTTTCTGTTAATGATATTTTCAAATATCATGCAAATGATTATTCCGATTATGTCGGCGACAATAGTAACAAAATTAAACTCAGAAGCGGTGATGGTATACACTTTAGCTTGAAAGGCCAACAAACTATCTCAGATAACATATTTTCATTGATTAAATTTATTCAGGAACCAGCTAAACAAAATGAAAATAGTTAAACAACTTCGTCGACGATATCAATCTGCTGGCATTAGTCTGGTCATCACACTCTCTTTAAGTTTGATATCGTGCCATAAACAAAAGCCATTGCCGTTGCCAACACAACAGTCTGCAAAAGAGAACCAACAGCTAATAGACTTTGGTGAACCGAATTTAGCTTTACTGGCGGATAAACTTCACAACAGCCGCCATAATCAACTGCATTTTGTTCAGATAGGAGATTCTCATACTGCCGCAGACTTTTTTACCGGCAAGCTTCGCTCTTTATTGCAACAACGTTTTGGCGATGCAGGGATTGGTTTTGTTAGCCCAATTAATGTACCTGGTCAACGTAACGCTATGATCAGTATGACCGATGATAAGCAGCAATGGAAACTCACCACCAGCCGCAAAGATAATCGGCCTGATTTTCCTATCGGCGGTGCAATTGCAGAACCCAATAGCCAAATAAGTCAATTAATTCTAAGACTGTTTGTACCATCCCATGATCGCTATCAACTCAAAACGTTATACCAAGCATCGGGTGATGCTCAGATTCTGGTACAATCTGCAACCAAACGAATACTAAAATTACCGGCAACCCATGATCACTGGCAATTTTCTACTGAAGAATCAGTTACATTCCCAGTTAATATTATGGCGATACAAAATAATCAGTTAAAATTAGGCGGCTGGTTTATCAAACGTAAACAACCAGGTATTATGTTATCTGCCTTGGGTATTAATGGTGCAACTATTAATATGATGGATAAATGGCAGCCAAAATGGATTGATACATTAGTTCAAATGCATCCTGATATGGTGATCCTCGCTTATGGCACAAATGAGGCATTTAATCATTCGCTGGGTTTATCAAGCTATCGCCAGCAACTGGAAACTAAGATAAAACAGATTCGTAATCAGTTACCACAAACAGTTATCCTTATCATTGGGCCGGGTGATTCTTTGAAAAACAACCAATTTACAAGTTGTATAGCACAACAACCAACAATGTTGGATAATATCATCCATACTCAACAAAAAGTCGCTCAAGATCAGCACACACTATTCTGGAACTGGCGTGCATATATGGGTGGAAAATGCTCAATTAGGCGCTGGGCGCAACAAGATCTTGCTCGTCCTGATTATGTTCACCTTTCAGCCGCAGGTTATGAGCGCAGTGCTGAAGCTTTATATCAACAGTTAATAGATGTTCTCGGTCAATAAGCAACAATAAGGCTTGATTGGGAATAGTACTAAATACTTATCTTGTTTTTAGTACAGAAAAATTAAACTTATAATCTTAGATTTACAATATGTATGAGCTCATAAGAAACCCATTTAATAAAGACAAACTATCTTTTTTGTTGTATTTAATGCGTTGAAAATAAGTTTATACCATGTGTAAAACATAGCGTTAAAAAGAGTATTTAAAATATGATTTTTCCCAAAAAGTATCCTCTCAGCTCTATAAAAAGGCTCATCTCCGGCTGGAAAGAATGTAGTTTCGAACGTTACCAACAAGCGTATTCTCTCTATGGTGGTGGAATATCTACTCATCCAGATATTGTACGTTTTTTAAATGAAAAATTTGGCAATAGTTTTATCTTTTATGTCAAAGAAAATCCACAAATAGAAAACGTTATCGAAGGGGCATACTTTACATGTAAAGATCATCATCTGGCAGCAAGTCACCAAAAGGACTACTATTTTTTCAGTTACGATGAAATTCTCTTCCCTATTGCCAAACATCTAAAAACTATCATCCCTGGGAGGTCAAAAACCATATCGCCTCTGCACAAAGAAAACTTCGTCAACATCTACTATGGCCGATTAAACAAGCGAACAATATGCCTTGCTAAAGAAGATTTTTCTTATAAAACAAGAAGAAATCGGAGTAATGAAATTAATAAATTTAAGCGTGCAGGCGGAGAAATACATCAAATTGATGATTTCACCTGCCAGGAATTTGTTGATATTTACACCACACTGTACGAAAAACGGTGGGAAAAAAAACACAGTGAAGAAGAAAAAGGAAAATTAACCGAACTATACACCGAACTCAAACAACATCTGTACGGATGTGTATTAACTATCAATGGAACCCCAGCAGCCTACGATTTAGTTATAAAATCAGACAGCCCTCAATGGGTTTCATTCGATGCAGTAAACGGTGGATACGATCCTGAATACGCTAATCTCAGCCTTGGAAGCATTGTCATGTGGTTAAATATTCAAAATGCTTCAACGCTCTGCCAACAGAATCAAAAAACGATGCGCTATTCTATTGGCAAACCTACTTTCTCCTATAAAGATCGCTGGTGCCACCGTCACCCGTTAGCAAGAACACTATTTTAATGTCAGCAATATTTTCAAATAGTTAACTTATCTTGCCGCCTTCTAAGGAAGGCGGTATTAATCTAATACAATCTCCTAATTCATATGAATTACAACATGGCAAAGAAAACCATTCCAACAATGGCTCCTGTTATTCCAAGAATAGTTTCCATAATTGACCAAGTTTTCAGTGTTTGAGATTCTGTTGCACCAGTAAATTTACCAAATAACCAAAAGCCTGAGTCATTAACATGGCTCAATACCAAAGAACCACCCGCAATACAAATTGAAAGAGCTGCAAGCTGGGCACTAGAATATTCCAGAAGATCAACAACGGGCAAAATCAGACCAACAGTTGTCAAACAGGCAACAGTTGCAGAACCTTGAATAACGCGTACTGTACCAGCAAGGATGAAACACGCTAATGCAATAGGCAGACCCGCCCCAATCAATGCGTTTCCCAAAGCAGGGCCAACACCAGAATCCACTAATACTTGTTTGAATACACCACCAGCCCCAGTCACCAATAAAATAATTCCAGCCGGTTGAATAGCCGAAGAGCAAATATCCATCACTTTTTCTTTACTCATCCCACGGCGAATTGCCAAACCATAAATAGCAATCAAACAAGCAACCAAAATCGCAGAAAATGGATGACCGATAAATTCAAGCCACTGATACAACTCAGAACCCTGTTCAACAAAATTCTCACCAATAGCCTTTAACCCAACCAAAGCCAAAGGGAACAGAACCAGTGACAAACTCAAACCAAAAGATGGCATCTTACCTTGACCAAGGCTTGGCTCACTTATATCCACGGGCAAATCCAGAGTGACATACTTACTGATAAAATTACCGAAGATTGGCCCCGCCAGTAACATCCCAGGAATCGCTGCACTGATACCGATCAATATCATCCAGCCAAAATCAGCATTCATCTGTGAAGCCAACAACATCGGTGCTGGACCAGGTAACAAAAATGCTGCTGCTGCGGCGACACCAGCAAACAGAGGAATAACCAGCTTCACTACATTACCGCCAGTACGACGCGCGACCGCGAACGCCACACCAATCAATAAAACAATAGCTACATCAAAGAACAATGGCAAAGCACAAACCAGGCCAGCGATCCCCAATGAATAATGAGCATTCTTTTCACCAAAACTATTTAGTAGTTTAATCGCAATCTGATCCAGTGCGCCTGTTTCATGCAGAACTTTACCAAACATCGCCCCCAGTGCGACAACAATAGCCAGAAAACCTAACGTTCCTCCCATTCCTTCTTGCATTGTTTCAGCAATTTTATCCAGTGGCATACCAGAAAAAACACCCGCCCCCATAGAAACCAGTATTAACGCAACAAAAGCGTGGATTCTGGCCTTCATCACCAAAAACAACAGTAAAAAAACAGAACCCACCGCTGTCAGCACTAAGGTTAAAGTACTCATTATTTTTCCCCTGAAATGACACTATTAATTATTCTTATCGAGTGATTTATCACTTCATCAAGAGACGATCTAATGTCAACCAGATAAACATCCTGTTCATCACTCCCCGGCTCTTCTAATACCTCAAACTGAGATACCAACATTTGAGATTTAAAAAAATGATCTTTACGTGCCTTCAATCGACTTTCAATTAAATCAAAGTCGCCTTTCATATAAAGAAATGACAGATTCTTATTACGATCACGCAGTATATCCCGGTAATGTTTTTTTAAAGCAGAGCAAACAATCAGGGAAACCGGGTTTGTGCGTTGCATAGCAAAAATTGCATGATTCAGTGATTTCAACCAAGGTTCACGATCTTCATCATTCAGTGCGTAGCCTTCAGCCATCTTATTAATGTTAGATCTTGGGTGTAAAAAATCACCATCTAAAAAAGCAGAGTCCAATTTATAGGCCACAGCACTGGCAACAGCAGATTTACCACTACCGGATACCCCCATAAGCACAAAAACATGATTCGAATGTTGGGCATCGTTCATATAAACTCCTCAACGTAGATATTTTATCCACGAAATGTTACCGGTAACTGTTATCGGTAACATTATCAGAAGTAGAGACGAAATTCGCAACAACACGGAATATTCAGGAAATATAAATGTGATATTCATCACAAATGAGTTCAAAAAAACGCAAATCCAGCAGACCGATTAGATACTCTCTCCCAGAGATAACTGAAAGCCGATATCAATCATTTTTTGCGGTAAATGTTCGCCCTTCAGCCGAGCCATTAATAATTCGGCAGCCCTCCGCCCCAATAAGTCACGAGACGTCAATACACTGGCAAGTTTTGGTGTCATCACCTGACCAACATCATGGCCATGAAAGCCAGCTATCGCAATATCATGTGGTACAGCTATCCCTTGACGTTGGCACTCGAAAATTGCTCCGATTGCGAGGTCATCGTTAGTGCAGAATAGACCATCAACATCAGGATATTTTGTTCGTGCTTCATTCAGTAACTGCCCCCCTAATGTGTAAGAAGAGCTGTCTGGTGTCATTATCTTACCTGGCTTTAACCCGGCGCTTTTCATTGCAGCTTCATAGCCCTCCAGACGAATAATTGTCCTTTCATCTTGTCTCGCACCAAGATAAATCACCCGCTGGCAACCACGCTCAATCATTGCCATTACCATCTGCCGAGCTGCTTCAAAGTTGTCAATACCAACTGCCATATCAAAACAAGGAGAAACACAATCCATCAGTTCAACGACAGGGATACCAGCCGTTCCCAACATCTTTAAAGTTCGTGGAGTATGAGTACGTTCTGAAAGAATCAAACCATCAATATTATAGGAAAGTAAAGAAATCAAACGCTCTTCTTCTTTTTCTGAGCGATAGCCATAGTGAGCCAACATAGTTTGATAACCATAACTATCCGTCACATATTCGATACCACGAATAACCTCCGCAAAAACTTGGTTAGTCAAAGAAGGCAATAAAATACCAATAGCATGACTAGTGGAATTAGAGAGAATATCCGGTACTTTATTTGGGATATAACCTAACTCATCTAAAGCATCCGCTATTTTCTTTCGCAATTGCTCAGAAACTTGATCAGGATTACGCAAAAAACGACTTACCGTCATTTTAGTTATACCAACACGATCTGCAACATCTTGTAAAATAGGACGTTTTTTCTTCATATTTCAATGCAATATAGAATGAGTAAAGTTTAGAATAATAAACGTAGTGTTATGATATATTTATACACTATAAGGATACATTTTTTTAAAATTTAGTCTGGCTGTGAAACTGTAATCCCAATTTATTTAGTGTATCGTAAAATCTTATCCTTTAGAGTGGAGATATAAGACATATTTTTTGTGACTAGGAGGGTTTCGCCGCTGATATATTACCGAATGATTTAGAGCAATGGGCCACCACAACCAGCAAGAACCACACCATGACAATGAATAAGAACTTGGAAATTACCAAACTTATCAAAATCAGAGGCAGAGACATTAAGCCAGCTTAGGAGAAATGTCCAGGCGAAATTAAGGTTTAATCATTCGATGCTGGCTCAAACTTGATATGAACTACATCATCAGCTTAAGTACAAGTAGGTATGCAATTAGGAAAAAACTCTCGTTAACTTATACCAATTAAGAAAAAGCTGCGTTATTAAGGTGCTCAAAACCGATATCGAAAATAACCCGTTAACCGACATGCCTATATTGCTTAATGGAACATAGAAAGATTTATCGCTTCACCGGTTTGCTCCGAAACTCTTCTCTCGACCAGATTTTGAAAATCAACTATAAAATTTGGGGCATGAGGCTAAACTCATTTGCCTCGGTTTGTCCGACCTTTCGTTAAAAGTAACAAGAATGATTTTGTTGATGCCGAAGCGATATGCGAAGCCGCATCACGTCCTTCAATGCATTTTGTTCAGCCCAGAACTGAAGCTCAACAAGCAATGCGTGTATTACATCGGGTCAGGAAGTCACTTGTCCGGGATAAGATCAAAACGACTAATCAGATACATGGCTCTTTACTCGAGTTTGGGATTAGCCTACCGAGGGGAGACGCTATTATAAGCGCTTATCGTTTGTGTTGGCAGAGCACGAACTCCCAAGTTATCGGGTCCGATTGTTGATGCAACTACACGCCCATTATCACTATATTGTTGAACAAATAGTCGAGTTAGAATCTGAACTAAAACACACGATCACCACGGATGACACAGCCCAGCGTTTTATGACCCTCCCCGGTGTTGGTTTAATCACAGCTAGCTTACTTTCTTCATCGTTGGGAAGATGGTCGACAATATGCCAAAAGTCGTGATTTTGCCGCCTCAACGGGATTAGTTCCCAGGCAATATAGCGAGGAAAAAATACCCTGCTGGGTATCAGTAAACGAAGAAATAAGAACTTGCGGAGACTACTGGTGCAATGTGCACGAATATTTATGCAACGATTGGATAATTATTCAGGAAAACTGGCTGACTGGGTCAGACAGCAGCTTGAACGAAAACACGCCAATGTAGTGACTTGTGCACTAGCGAATAAATTTGCCCGGATAGCTTGGGTAATCACGACACAGCACACGGTATTTGACGCCTGATCCTGCGTCATTATGAATAAATTTAAACGTTATCCCACTGGTTTTGCGAAGACTGATAATTGATGACATGAACGGCCTATCGACCTGATGAGAAACCTAAAGGTTAAGATGGCTTATTAAAGCCGAGTGGTTTTTTAGGAACATCAGGCGCGTAACTCATCGAGGCGCGGGCATCCTTGCCTATAGTGACGCCGGATAGATTTAAGCATA
>NZ_CAWNXG010000041.1:0-42397 GCF_963878145.1 Photorhabdus sp. S10-54
ACCGCAGTCAGCTCGGTTTTTTATTGGAAATCGTCGCGGGCTTAATTGCTTATACATTCCAACCTAAAAAACCGAGCTTGAATTTACGGGATTGTGATATCGCTATTTTTAAACGAAGCTGAGGTTATTTATGATTATAGCTCAATCCGGTTTGGTGCTTTATTTTTTGCAATTGCATATTCTTGTCTTCTTACTATGGGTAAACCTTATAGTGAAGAAAAAGAAAAAGAAAAAGAAAAAGAAAAAGAAAAAGAGAAGTATTGATATTTATTCAATGGATTACAGAATGAAATTTATCTATACCCTATGGATTTCAAGCTGCATCGCGACGGCAAGGGAACGAATCCCCGGGAGCATAGATAACTATGTGACCGGGGTGAGTGAGTGCAGCCAACAAAGAGGCAGCTTGAAAGATGACGGGTATATTTATTTTATTTCTGGCATCACACCAATAAACGATCTCTTCTTCCTTGGTTCAGACATCAGAAAGTCAAGTTGTTCAACACATTTCAGATAATGAGGGGTTTGCTTGTGTGCATTAGCCGCTTTTTCATCAACATAGGCTTCATAAATATAAAAGCGGGTAGGGATATTTTCGTCCCGTAATACATCAAAACGTAAATTGCCTGCTTCTTTAATTGATCCCAGATGATTAAGGCGAAAAATTTCAATAAATTCGTCTAATTTGTCCTGCTTAACATTAATTTCAACCAAAGTTACGTGCATCTCAATTTCTCCTTATTGTTTTTCACTTAAAAATAACTCGTAAGCTTTGCTGGCATTCTCATTCTGATGTACAACGGCTTGAACCGCTTTTAGCATGGCAACCGGTGCTTCGGATTGGAATATATTACGGCCCATATCAACACCGGCAGCCCCTTGATCAATGGCTTGATAACACATCTCCAATGCTTCTTTTTCTGGTAGCTTTTTACCACCAGCAATCACAATAGGAACTGGACATCCACTGGCAATACGTTCAAAGCCAGTATCGACATAGTAAGTTTTAATAATTTGCGCGCCCATTTCGGCCGCAATTCGCGTTGCCAGAGAAAAATAGCGCTGATCCCGAACCATATCTTTCCCAACGCCGGTAACTGCCATCGTTGGCATACCGTAACGCATTCCCTGATCGACTAATTTGATAATGTTCTTAATTGATTGATGCTCATATTCAGAGCCGATATAGACCTGAGCAGCTACTGCACAGACATTCAGGCGTAAAGCATCTTCCATCGCAACCGCGACCGCCTCATTGGACAGCTCCGTCAGAATCGAGTTGGCGCCGGAAGCACGCAAGACCACAGGTTTGTTGGTCGCGGGTGGAACTTGGCTACGCAAAATACCACGGGTGCACATTAAGACATCGGTATGGGGAAATAGTGGAGCAATATTGATATCGATGCGTTCAAGCCCGGTTGTTGGCCCCTGAAAATAACCGTGGTCGAAAGCCAACATCACCGTTCGATTGGTTTTGGGATTAAAAATGCGTGAAAGTCGTGATTGCATTCCCCAATCCAGTGCGCCGCAACCTTTCAGTTCAAACAGGCTGTTCTTCTGTGGGATATCAATACCAAAATCTTTGCCATCTTTAATATCATCTAAATCTGCCATTTTTCTTCTCCTAACTCACTTACATTGGTCCAGCAACCCTGCATGGCAGAGATTGCTGGACAGTAGTATTAGAAATCGTATTGATTGATATTGTCTTTGGTGAAAATGACCCGTTCAGGCAGAACAACAATACCGTTTCCTTTGGCTTCATAGCGGTAACCCTGAACGCGGTTTGGTACAACTTCAACAATGCCAATATCGGGAATATCTAGTTTATCACCGACATTTAAATCACCTTTCTTGAGTAATTCATTAGCGACATGGATTGAAATTTTGCCTTGATTAACAACATCCCATAGCCCGAATTGCTTGACGGTTCCGCGTTCAACATAAGGGCGCATGACATTGGGGGTGCTGAAACCCACAATCGCAACATCTTGTCGTTTCAGATTTTCTGCTGCCTGTGCCGCGGCTGGCAGGGCATTGGCATCCGGGGCAATAATGGCGTCCAGGTCACTCCAGGCTTTTAAAATCCCTTCTGCGGTTTGTAAGGATTTGGTTGCATCGTTATAACCAAACTGAGTCGTGACAATTTCCCAACCTGGGTGTTCTGCGGCAATTTTATCTTTAGCTTCTTTTACCCATTGGTTTTGGTCAGTTACCGTTGGGCTGGAGTAGAAAAACGCGACCTTGGCTTGCTCTTTTTGCACCTGATTGGCGGCCATATCCACCAGCATTCCGCCTAGTTGGTTTGGCGTTCCTTGGTTAATATAAATTGAACGGCATTCCGGCGAAGTATCTGAATCCCAGGTTAGAATTTTTACTCCCCGTTGTATGGCTCGTTTCAACGCAGGGCACAGACCATCCGGTGAAACCGCAGAGACCACAATAGCGTCATAGCCTTGGTTCACGAAGTTGTTGATAAGCTGGACTTGCCCGGCAACACTGGGTTCTGTTGGCCCATCATAGGTCACATTGACACCCAAAGCTTTCCCGGCGGCTACCGCACCTTGACCGCCACTGGTAAAAAAGCCGACACCGACCAGTTTAGGGATGAAAGCGATTCTTTCGGCGGCGTGGACCCAAGAGGCGCAAGCCAGACTTAATAGGCTAATTAGAGCCAGTTTTTTCAGGATTAGTGTTTTCATTACTCTCTCCATATTGTTGGGTTTCAGAGGGACTGTAATGTCATAAAATTCAATCTGTAGGTTTATGAAGACAATCTCTGATTTCTCCATCGCTGTATCCAGTCACGGATTTGGTGGTGGTGCTGGCTGATGGAACGTCCTACCACGGCAATGATCAACAGGGCGCCGGCAAGGGCACTGGATACCTGATTGGGGACGCCGGCCATCTGTAACCCCTGTTGTAAATAACCAATTAATAATATAGCCAGCGCGGTGCCGATGATTGAACCTGAACCACCGTAAATATTGGCTCCGCCCAATACTACCGCAGTGATTGCCGGCATCAGAAAGGATGCGCCAAGGTCAGAACGCGCTGATCCAAAATAGGAAACTAATACAATAGCGGCGATAGCAGAAGCTATGCCGGTCAGGGTATAGAGAAGATATAGGGTTCGGGCAATGGGAATTGCCGCGTAACGGGCAACTTTACTGCTTTGTCCAATCAGAAAAATATTGCGTCCACTGTGGGTACGATGCATGAACAGCCAGAAAATAAGGAGACAGAGTAGAAATAGCATCAATGGCATGGGTAGGCCAAACACAGTCAAATTGGCAAAATCAGTCAATGCTTGTGGAAAGCCACCAATACCTTCGTAACCGGTTGCACCGGAGATGCCGGAAAGCAGCAGGGCACTGCCACCGAACAGATATAGGGTACCGAGTGTGATAACCAGTGGGTTAATGCCGGTATATAAAATGAGTGCTGCATTGATTATTCCACATATTGCACCGACTAATAGCGTCAGTGGAATAGCGGCGGCCATTGGAATACCGGCCTGATTCATTACTCCGAGTGATATCGCGCACAGACCAATGATTGAGCCAAATGAAATATCAATACCCCCACTCACAATAACCATAGTCAGTGGCAAGGCCACAATCCCGATACAGATAAAATCACTGGTACTCAGCAACAATATATTAATGTCCAGCATACGCGAGTTTGCTATGCCAAATAGCAGAATTTCAATAATCAGTAATGCGGCTAAGGCCAATTCCCAGCCATAACGTTGACCGATATTCATTATGTCACCTGATTACTTTTGTCATTTTTGAGGAAACGGGCATATTTTTGTTGGCGGATATTTTTTTCGATGGCACAACGAAGGCGTCCATCAAAAATCAACACCGCCAGCAGAACAAATCCGGCAATAAAATCATTCCACCAGGCAGGGAGTTTTAGTAATACTAATCCGCTGTTTATCTGCGTCAGGAAAAATGCGCCTAAAATAGCGCCGATCACTGTACCGGTGCCGCCAAGCAGACTGATACCGCCTAGCACGCAAGCTGCGATAGCTCTCATTTCCAGCCCACTGCCAGTCTGATTTGGGATAAAACCAATTTGGGAAGCAAAAACAATTCCGGCCAGCGCTGCCATGACACCATTCACGGAGAAGGCGATAATTTGAATGCTATCTGTACGAACGCCCAGTTGACGAGCGCCTTGCAGGTTGTCTCCTGTGGCGTAAAAGCTCCGGCCAAATGGGGTTTTTGCTAGTATCCACGCCATTGCTAATATCAGGATCATTAACAGCCAACCGATAGGTGAGATATTGAGCCATAAAGGTGCGGAAAGGCGCTTTAATTCGCTTGGTAAGCCTTCAATCCATTTACCGTCAGTAAGCAATAACATCAGCCCACGGTAAAGCCCCAACGTGCCGAGGGTGGTAACGATCGCGGGAATTTTCAGCCAGGTGACCAGCGCGCCATTGAAGAATCCGGCACACATGCCGAGCAGAAGAGTCAACAGGCAGGAAACGGGCAGGCTAAAGCCGGCATTCAGTGACATTCCCATAATGACCGCGCATAAGCCGGCAATGGAGCCGACAGAGACATCAATATTGCGAGTCAGCATGACCAGTGTTGCCCCCATTGCAAGCAAGATAAGGATCTGCGCACTGCTAAAAACGAGGGTAACAGTTTGTAAGCTAAAGTACTGGTGGTCGATAACACTGAGTAAGCCAAACAGGCAGAGAATGGCAATCAATGCGGTAATTTCTCGGTTATTCTGGATAAGTTTCAACATGATGCCGCCTGTTGTGGTTTATGTTCGCCGAAGGCGATATGCATAATGGTGTCAACATCCATTTGTTGCTTAGTTAACTCGCCATTGATTTCTCCCTGATGCATGACTAATACCCGATCAGCTATTCGAACCACTTCATCCAGATCCGATGAAATAAAAATAATCGCCACTTGCTGTTGGGCGATATGACGAATCAGTTGGTAAATATCATTGCGTGCCGCGACATCCACACCACGTGTAGGTTCATCAATAATAAGGACTGCGGGGTGAGCTTCCAGACATTTAGCAATCAGAATTTTTTGTTGATTACCGCCGGACAGCGTTTTGATCGGTTGGTTAATATGGCTGAATTTGATATTTAGGATTTGGCAATAGCGTTCAAGTACCGCTGTGTCATAGGCAGGACGTATCCAGAATGTATTGCGGTTGTGGGTTAGTGAGCAGATATTCCAGCCGAGTGATGAATTCAGAAATAATCCTGATGACTGTCGATCTTCCGGCAAATAAACCAAACCCTGAGCCAGACGTTGAGCAGTTTTTAGCCCATTAATAGGATGTTGTTTTAACTTGATTTCCCCGGATATCGCAGGGCGCAGACCATAAAGTGTTTCAGCCAGTTCTGTACGGCCTGCACCAACAACTCCGGCCAAGCCAAGAATTTCACCAGGTTTCACTGAGAAGGTGATATTGCAGAAACCCTCGCCGCTCAGTTTGGTGACTGTCAGTATTGGTCGATCAGGTACTGTCTGGTGCTGGTTATTGTTAAGATCCAGGCCCAATTTTGGGGTGCCATTTAATGGCTGATTTTTTGTGATTGGTGTAATGGCCTGAATAATATCATCGGTTGTGTAATCGTGGATTTTGCCACTTAAAGCAATACTGCCGTCACGCATGACACTGACTTGATCCGCTAATTGGTAAATTTCAGGGATTTTGTGGGAAATAAAAATGATGCCGACACTTTGCTGTTGTAACCCGCGGAGTTGGGCAAATAGGCGTTCGGTTTCTACTGGTGTTAGGGAGGCGGTAGGTTCATCAAGGATTAAGATTTTCGAATTACGCATCAGGCCACGCATAATTTCGACTAGTTGTTGATCGGCAACATTAAGGCTGCTAGCACTGACATGTAGATCTAATTGACAGCCAAGTAATGCCAATAGCTGTTTCATTTTAGACTTATCTACCTGATGCTTTGGCAGACGAAACAGGATGTTTTCCTGTACAGACAAATTCGGAAATAGCAATGGTTCTTGTGGTATCAGATAAATACCGAGTTGATGGGCTTTAGTGGGATTAAGATGGCTAACATGATTACCGCTAATCTTGAGCGTGCCTTTATCCGGCTGTTCGATACCGGCAATAATCTTCATCAGTGTTGATTTGCCCGCGCCATTACCTCCTAACAGAGCATGTATCTGCCCTGGAAACAGCGTAAAATCAATATGTTTCAGTACCATTACGCCGGAAAATTGCTTACTGGCGCCACTGACTTCTAATAGCGGTGGTACTGCGGTGTTGTTATGTAACATCGCGGCATCCTCTTACATGCAGGTGCGGAGGCAAACAAAATGAACATTTATATATTTAAAAAACAATTGTTCAACATGGTAGCTGTTAAATTGTGAACTTGGCAATATTTAAATCACACTTTGTGAAAAATTTATATATTCATTGAATTGTGTTCAAATTTTTGCGGTAAAACTCTGGCGTGTTATACGTTTTAATGGTTATCTGTTGAGTGCGGATAAAAGAAAGTGGTTATGTCGATAAAATCAGTGAAAGAAAAATCAGCTAAAGAGAAAAATGTATTGTCTGAGGACACCTATCCGGGTAATAGCATGAGTGAAGAAGAGCTGCTTGCGCGTATTGCATGGTTTTACTATCACGATGGCCTGACACAAGGTGACATCGGCGATTTGCTTGGTTTAAGCCGGTTAAAAGTTTCCAGATTACTGGAAAAAGGGCGGCAATCAGGCGTCATTCGGGTACAAATTAACTCTCGTTACGAGGGGTGTTTGGCGCTGGAAGATACCCTGCAAAAACATTTCTCTTTGAAACAGGTACGCGTTTTGCCTGCGCTGGCGAATATGAATCTTAGTGCCAGATTGGGGGTTGGTGCGGCACATTTGTTGATGGCATTGATTGAACCGCAGCAATTATTGGCCGTGGGGTTTGGCGAGACCACCATGTGCACATTGCAACATTTAAGTGGTTTTATCTCATCACAACAAATTAGGCTTGTCACATTATCCGGTGGCGTCGGTCCTTATATGACCGGTATTGGTCAACTGGATGCAGCCTGTTCAATCAATATTATCCCCGCCCCATTACGAGCTTCCACTGCTCAGGTTGCTGAAACATTTCGTCAGGAGAGCAGTGTCCGAGATGTTTTGCTAGCGGCTTGTGCGGCTGATATTGCTATCGTTGGTATTGGCGCAGTTAATCAGAAACAGCAGGCGACAATTATGCGTTCTGGTTATATCAGTGGTGGTGAACAGCTAATGTTTGGTCGGAAAGGCGCTGTGGGCGATATCCTTGGCTATTTTATGTGCGCTGATGGTGAGCTGGTGGAGGATATGCAGATTCATCAGGAGCTGATAGGTATTTCCATGCCGGAGCTGAAAACTATCCCGACAGTGATTGGCGTTGCGGGAGGGGAAGAGAAAGCGGAAGCCATTATTGCTGCGCTGAATGGTCAATATATCAATGGATTGGTGACGGAAGAACAGACTGCCAAAGCTATGCTGAATTTGCTGCGCTGAACCCTATATTTACTCTATCCGTGAAAGTAAGCAGAAAA
Source organism: Photorhabdus sp. S10-54 (assembly GCF_963878145.1). Taxonomy (NCBI): domain Bacteria; kingdom Pseudomonadati; phylum Pseudomonadota; class Gammaproteobacteria; order Enterobacterales; family Morganellaceae; genus Photorhabdus; species Photorhabdus sp. S10-54. The sequence goes on from NZ_CAWNXG010000041.1 coordinate 7,568, forward strand.
AATTTGAGGTAAGGCTATAAGTTCAAAAAGTAATTAAACTGAGGATAGCATCATGAATCAACGCCGTAGTGCTAATCCATCGGGAAAATATCTGATGGCGCTTGATGCAGGAACAGGGAGTGTTCGTGCAGTGATATTTGATCTTGAAGGGAATCAGATCGCCGCAGGGCAGGCTGAATGGATACATCAGCCTGTACCTGATGTACCGGGTTCAATGGAGTTTGATTTAGCGACGAACTGGCAGCTTGCTTGCCAATGTATTCGCCAGGCGCTAAAAACCGCGCAATTGCCCGCCAGTGCTATTCAGGGGGTGGCTTCTTGTTCTATGCGGGAAGGGATCGTGCTTTATAACCGCGATGGTGAGCCGATCTGGGCTTGTGCTAATGTGGATGCGCGTTCCAGCCAAGAAGTGAGTGAATTGAAGGCGTTGTATGACAGCACTTTTGAATATGATGTGTATCAGTGTTCAGGGCAAACATTAGCGTTGGGTGCAATGCCTCGTCTGTTATGGCTTGCTCATCATCGCCCGGATATCTATCGTCAGGCGGCCGCTTTAACCATGATCAGCGACTGGCTGGCAAATATGCTCAGTGGTGAATTGGCTGTTGATCCCTCCAATGCGGGTACGACAGGTATGCTGGATCTGGTGAGCCGTGATTGGCGTCCCGATCTACTTGAGATGGCAGGATTGCGCTCTGATATTCTCTCGCCGGTAAAAGAGACTGGAACCTTGTTAGGTTACATCACTGAGAAAGCCGCTGTTCAATGTGGACTGAATGTTGGTACACCGGTCATTATGGGTGGTGGTGATGTACAACTTGGTTGTCTTGGTTTAGGTGTTGTAAAACCTGCCCAGACCGCCGTTATCGGCGGTACTTTCTGGCAGCAGGTTGTCAATTTGCCGGCACCGGTCACTGACCCAAATATGAATACACGGATAAACCCTCATGTTATTCCCGGCATGGTTCAAGCGGAGTCCATTAGTTTCTTTACTGGCTTAACCATGCGCTGGTTTAGAGATGCATTTTGCGCGGAAGAAAAGCTGTTGGCGGAGCGTCTTGGCGTTGATACTTATAGCTTACTGGAAGACATGGCGGCCAGAGTCCCGGCAGGCGCTTACGGTATCATGCCAATTTTCTCTGATGTGATGCGGTTTAAAGCCTGGTATCACGCTGCGCCTTCCTTTATTAACCTTTCCATTGATCCTGAGAAATGCAATAAAGCGACCCTATTTCGTGCGTTGGAAGAGAACGCAGCGATTGTCTCGGCCTGTAATCTGGATCTGATTTCTGCCTTTTCGGCAGTGAAACCGGATTCACTGGTATTCGCTGGTGGGGGTTCAAAAGGAAAATTATGGAGCCAGATTTTATCTGACGTGACAGGGCTGCCGGTTCGGGTGCCGATGGTTAAAGAATCGACCGCTTTAGGCTGTGCAATTGCTGCCGGAGTGGGGGTTGGGCTTTATGATGCAATGGAGAACACAGGGGAGAAACTGGTGCGTTGGCAACATGAATATCAGCCAAATCCTGAACATTATGAAGTGTATCAAAAGGCTAAACAGAACTGGCAGGCGATATATGCCGATCAATTAACGTTGGTCGATCATGGTTTGACTACGTCATTATGGAAGGCGCCGGGATTATAACTTTCAACCGGTTGATTTGCTGATGGTTTGTTGGGTGTGCTTGCGCTGATATACGCCTTGTGCACCAAATATTCTTATGTCTGAATCATAATCATTAAAGATATACCCGTTATCTTTCAAGTTGCCTCTTTGTTGGCTGCATTCGCTCACCCCAGTCACATAGTTTGCTATGTTCCCGGGGATTCACTCCCTTGCCGTCGCGATGCATCTTGAAATCCATAGGGTATAGTTGTTATTGTTAATTAATTTATCCGTAGAATTTCATGCAGAGACTGCTCAATTGTTCGATTTTATTCCACTGGTGGTGAAATAGGTATACAGGAACAAAGAGTTCAGTCTCGATTCTTGCTTATTAATCAGGTTGTAAAAGTTGGATTAGGTTCTTTTTAAACTATCTACTATTTTGAAAAATTACCTTATTGCTATTTCCTATTGTGACAGTAATCGAATTAGTTTTCTTGACTGATATAAGTAATTAAACTACTTTTTAATAGCTACCTTGTATAAGCTAATTCAAAAAAATCAACTTAGCAGTTATCACAATTATTATCTCGTGTGCTGTAATACCCCGGCCTTTTGCGACATGCCCTGATGTCAAAGAGTAAATTTATATGGATGCAAGAACTGACTATTTTATTCAGTCCGCATTAGAAGTTTTTGGAGAGAATCTTCTTGGTATTGTGGAAACTGATTCATATCTCCGCCAACCTGATTATTCTTCTCGGTGTGTGAGGCATTTTTACGTGATTGTAGCTGATAATTTCGTCACAGGTTGTATTACATCACTAAGATACCTTCAGGCGGAGTTTTTTGAGTTTACCCTAAATTATCTTACTATTAGTGAGTTATCGTATTATCCGCCTCATTGTATGTGGCAGTTTACTAAGAATCCTTGGCTCTTACGGTCGGAAAAAATCGGTGATGTGGTATTCCCTGATATCAAAGGGAATATTGATATATATAGACAAGCAGTCTTTAGCGTTGCCCATATTGCGCGTCTCTACTACCTCAGAAACTTGACGCCAAAGACCCACGTTTGGGGAGTACGCCAGCTTGGTTGGGCAATGCGCTATGCCGAATTGGGGCTATATCGTCTGCTCGAATCAACGGAGCTATCCTGTATTCACAAAGATAGCGCGTATGTTTTGAAAGCACCAATAGAAGACCTTAATTGGTTGATCACTTGCAATATATCTTGGCAAAAGTTCGAAGAAGAACTTTTGTCTGATATTAATGTTTTTCGTGATGCTGCGGCACGGTTAAGTGGAATCGCGGAGTACTATTCGACATTATTGCAGCATTTGTACCCAGAGACACGTATTGTGCCGGCACATGATAAAGTAGACAATCTTCTTTCATTACAACCCCTCATCGATCAAGTGATTATTCTCTTAAAGCAGTTTATTGGAGATAGATTATTAGCCTTTTATCTCCACGGCAGTGCTGCCCGAGGTGATATGCGAAGTGGTTCAGATATAGACTCTATTGTTATCGTGGATAAAGTCGATACTGTTATTCTTGAAGCAATCCGCTCAACACAATCTAGGTTCAAGGATTTATCCATCTCCGTATATAGTGCATCGAATGTTCATCAATATCCTGGTTTCAGAACATATGCGCTCATCAATGGAACTAAGCGTGTCTATGGTAATCTTGCTTTAGAAATGAAACCGTCATTGAAAGGTGATGTATATGGCATTATCAACAATCTATTTACTATAAGGCAAATAGCTCGTTCTTATCTGATTTCTGGTACATATGGACATCGGGCACATTATATGCTTGGATTGATGATGAAACTCACTGATCACGGCTGCTTAAGACCTTTGCAAATCCTGAAAGGTGGTTTCTACCCAACTAAGAAAACTCAGGTTTTGGAATACTACAGAGACAACGAAATTCTCACCGACATTATTAAATATACGCAAAACCTAAAAGAATGTGAGAACACGCTAAAGCAAAAATTGCTTATTGGAAGTCGAACTGAATTAGAAAACTTATTTTATTCATTACTTGACGCATGTGAAATAGTGGCAGAGAGATTACATATGGTACAGGTCGAGAAGTCAATTTCATAGACGGGATGATTCTAGTTATTTCAGCTAAGAATATTACGATGGGTAAATTATTAATTCGTATCTAAACATAGTCATTAGCTAAATAGAATTTCATAATACCGATACAGTTGGTCTATTCGATTAATATCCGAACAGTGCAAATCTGATGCCTGATAAACCGTACTAACTCATAACTCAACTATGTGTAGCTTACAACTCTTGCTACACAAGGAGTTGTACGAAGGGAGCACTATTTTGGAAAGTTATTTAGTGCAATAAATTATATTTGTACGGTAATGGCGCGGTATAAGCGTCCTAAGGGATATACTTTTTTAACTTTACCCAGAAACGCAAGTGGAAAAATCATAAAAGAGCAATTAAGACAATTGATTAGGAATTCCTGAGATCCCGATATTGGGATCTCGTATTATGATTATATAGCCAATGCCCTTAATGGGATTCTTACTGGTGCCAGAATTAGTGGCGAATTTGCGCCAGTTCGTCTTCGGAAAGGCCAGTCATTTTCATAACGGTCGTGCGATCAAGACCATTAGCCAACATAGTGCGGGCAATCTTAATCGCTTCCTCTTTACGGCCTTTTTGTTCGCCCAGCTGTATACCTTTCTGTTCACCCAACTGTATACCTTTCTGAATCCCGCGTTGTTCGCCTTCAAGGCGGAGTTTTTCTGCGATAGTCATCAGAGCTTCCTCATGCTGTGGCATGCGTAATGCCAGAGTATTCAACAAAGCAGTCGGGTCGTGGGATTCTCCCGCCTGCAACATGTAGTTTATCACAGAAACCAGTTGTTCCTGAGTGGTGTATCCTTCAAGCAATAATGTGACCAATTGCTCAAGCAAATCAGCCAGGTCGCGCTGCCGAATGTGTTTTTGCAGCAGCTCAAGCCCGGCCATTCGTCGGTGCTTCATGATTTCGTCGTCGGCAATGACGGTGATATCCGCCAATGGGAAATCTTTACTGTAGAGTTCGCTGGCTAGCTTAGGGTCATCAAATTCCTGCAACCAGCTCATTGAATACGGATATGGACTGACTTTTCCTTGGTAGAACAATACTGGTATCACCAGAGGTAACGTTTTATGACCAGCATCAAGATGACGTTACATTGCAGCGATCGCATAACGTAGCAACCGAAACGCCATATGCTTATCCGGGGAACTCTGATGCTCAATCAGACAATACACGTAGCCGTCACCTTTACCTGCTTTCAACGAATACAACACGTCGCTGTAGTACGGTCGAAGATCGTCTTCGATAAAACTCCCTGACGCCAGTTGCAGCGTTTCCAGATCACATACTTTAAGTAACATCGGCGGCAGATGAAATTGCAGAAAGTCCCTGGCGGTATCTGGATGTGTCAAGAACTGCTTAAAAATAGCATCATGCAATGTAGGCGTGGTGGTGTTCTTCATCGTTCATCATATCCTAAAACTCCAAGTTTAACTTTAACACACCCTACAGATGTTCATATAGGGGGCTATTCACCTCAAACCCCGGGATCAATTAAACGTTGCCAACTAAAAACCATATCATGGGCCGTAATAGAAGAACCATCAGACCACTTTATCCCTTCTCTTAAATGAAATAACCACACTTTATTATCTTTGGTTTCTCAATTGACTGTTAAATCGGGATTTAACTTATCATCAATAGCTGTGTCAATTAATCCATTAAAGAAGTCGTGAATACTATCAAATTCAACATCACTTTTAACTTTATGGACATCAAGAGATGCAGACTCTGAACTATTATTATGACGAACAGTATTCTGGTTATACCCGTTATCTTTCAAGTTGCCTCATTTGTTGGCTGCACTCGCTCACCCCGGTCACATAGTTTGCTATGCTCCCGGAGATTCTCTCCCTTGCCGTCGCGATGCATCTTGAAATCCATTGGGTATAGTTGCCAGTTGTGTAAATGTGGTACTCAGTGCCGGTCAATGTCACGAAAGTCAATATGCAATACGCCTGCTGGATGGTCTGGGTATTCAGCGTAAAAACGGTTTTATGAAACGGCGTTCAAAAGCGGTGATTGCTGATAAAGGTTACGCCAGCCACTCATTACTCATTACACAACCGGTTAAAACGTCAGGGAATAAAAGTGATAATTCCCTATAAACGCAGTGCGGCTGTTTTAAGAGGCGTGGGCGTGACCACACAAATCTATGCGGAGCGTGCGGAAGACGCTGAAATTTGGGACGTTCAGAGGCAACGTTATATCAATTTTGCCGCCGGTATTGCCGTGGTGAATATCGGTCACCGCCATCCGCGCGTCATCGCGGCAGCCAGAGAACAACTGGAACAGTTTACCCACACCAGAGGACAGAGATTTTAAATTAAAGACATGACTGTCAGTCAATAGAAATATTTCATGGGAATGTTATAAATTGAAAATAATAACGTCAATTATGTTTTTTTATTGTGATAATGTGAATGTAAATAAAAGTAATACAGAAAACATTAAAAATAAATTTTCTTTACATCTGTTATTAAACGGATAATTTATCTTTATAATTAAGAGTAGTGAATTTTTGGGCATTGGTGGTTCAAGGTGAATAGCACTAAAACAGTCAGTATTCAACATATTATTAATAATCAAAAATTTTCGAAAGTTCAATGGCAGGTATTAATTCTATGTTTCTTAATTGTTGTTATTGATGGTTTTGACACGGTATTAATGGGGTATATTGCACCAGCAGTGGTCAACGATTTTAAAGTAGAAGGGGCTATTCTTGGGCCGACTATGAGCGCCGCTCTTTTTGGGTTATCGTTGGGCTCGATTTTTTCTGGTCCACTTGCAGATCGGTTTGGTCGAAAGTCAGTGCTGACAATATCGGTTACTGTTTTTGGCCTGCTTAGTCTTGCTACCGCTGTTGCAGATTCAATACAGACATTAACTATTTTGCGTTTTTTGACTGGGTTAGGTCTTGGTGCGGCAATGTCAAATGCAATAACTTTAATATCTGAATATGCACCAGAGAATCGGCGATCTTTGTTAATAAATATCGTTTTTTGTGGTTTTCCTCTTGGTGCAGCGGTGGGTGGGATAATTTCTGCATGGATTATTCCCCATTTTGGTTGGCAGGGAGTTTTGATTTTAGGGGGTATTCTGCCGTTATTTCTATCTCTATTTCTCTTTTCTCTATTACCTGAGTCACTTAGGTATTTGGTTTTGCAAGGTGGTTCCGAGGATAACAATAATATAAGACGAATTTTGTCTAAAATGACCGGTAGTGCTTTAAATGATATAAACAAGTTTACCTTTGATGAAGAAGAAATTATACATAAGTCGTCAATTAAAACGGTTTTATCCAATCGATTCTTAGTTGGGACGACAATGTTATGGATAACCTATTGCATGGGAGCATTGGTTTTTTATGTTCTGACAAGTTGGATGCCATTTTTAATGAACGATGTTGGTTTCAGTATTAGCATGGCTGCAACATTGACAGCATTATTTCCTTTGGGAGGTGTAATAAGCACGGTTTTTTCCGGTTGGTTAATGGATCGAATTAATCCTCATAAAGTAGTTGCAACTAATTATGCCCTAGCTGGTATTTTGGTCTTTTTTATTGGTCAGGAAGAAAATGTATTATTATTGAGTATTCTTATATTTCTTGCCGGGATAACGATGAATGGCGCTCAGGCGTCTATGGGATCAATCTCTGCACAATTTTATCCGACTCATTGTAGGGCAACGGGGGTTGCCTGGATGTTAGGATTTGGAAGATTTGGTGGGATTTTCGGTACTTTATTTGGCGCAGAATTGATCAGGCTTGAATTAAGTTATAGCACTATTTTTGCCATTTTATCCATTCCAGCTATTTTAGCGGCTTTATCATTAACATTTAAGGATGTGAGTTATAGAAGGCATAAATAGCTAACCTTGAACAATTTAAATATAAAAATATGAGGAGGATACTTTGCTGTTAATTACTTGGTGGAGAATGTCTTATATTATGTTGGATCATAAGTGTTAATATCCATGTTATTTTTAAAATAATATCAATCATAAAGTTTAAATTAATGTTGTTATTGGTTTGTTGTGATTTTAATAAATAATTTAATGTAGGTATTTAGTTATAAATATACATAGTGAAAAAGTTATTTTTTATATTTAAAATTTGAATTAGATATAGGGTATCTTAAAATTAAATTATTTAAATTGGAGGGTATCTAATTTATGCGATAGTAAATATTATTGAATAGGATATAGATTGCACTGTGTATTATTATGAAACAATGAAAAATTAAGTTATTTTAATTTTTCATTGTTTCTTGGTGATTATGGATATAATAACATTTATATTTTTTTCATGTTATAATTATTACAAAACAATATGTAATTAAGTTAAATGTAATTTGTATTTATCTATTTGTGGTATATTCGTTAGCGGTATTGTCTTATTGTTGAAAAATAATTTTTTATGAATTATTTTTAGCTTGGCGTTATATTTTGATATAATTGAATGCACAGGGTAATTTTATGCCTCTTGAATAAGTGTATTTGGAATTAGTATATACTTTTATTATTGTGGCGAAGGGTTATTTCACAGATGATTATAATATTTTGATAATTAAATATAAATTGGTCTGTTTTATCTTTAAAATGCTTAATTTGTTTTTGAAATTATTTTAATCAGGTATTAATTGCAGTCAGATAAAGTTAAAGGTTATTTGGTAATTATGAATAATAAATGTAAGTAATGGTTAAGTTTTTAATTATGGAATTTAGGAACAGTCAACAAAAATTGCAGTGAATTAATTGAGCTTATCTGAAAAATAGGAACAAAAATGGAATGTCTCATTCTGTTGTCAGGATAATTGGTATTGAAGATGGGCTAAGTGGCCGTTATTAATCAGGCTGTGGCATCCGATATCTGAGTCTCTTGGATGGATAGCAGATGTGTCCATTTTTATTTTTGGGCAAGAAGTAGGAGAGAAACATTAGTGATGACTGTCGGAAATGACGGTTCTCAAATTTCTAACAGATTCGTTGAGGTAGTAGTAGATGAAAAATAATATTGCTAAAGTGGGAAGTGCGTTTAAAACTCAGACGTCAAAAAATATAACCGATGCAAATGACGTTTCACAACAAACTCGAAATACAAAGAATATCCTTCAGAGACTCACATCCAGTGAATTATTCTGGTATGAGCGTCTTGCTGCTTTGCAACCCCTCCAGTTACCTTTCGAAACCGCCGGAGAACAAACAGAACCCATATGGGCAATGAGCGCTTGGCAGCCCCCTTTGCCAAAAAATGGTGAAGAGGAGCCATTGCGAATGTTGTTGCAGACTTTTGTCATTTACCTTGCGCGTTTGACTCAGCAGACCGTATTCCAAATCGGTTGGAGCGTGGATAAGGTAAAAGATGAATCGGTAAATCTGGCACCGGTGGTGCCTATGGCTGTTGAGGTCGCGTTTGATAAGCCTTGGCGTGAGGTAGCTGGCTGGGTTGATGATGAGTTGTCTCGGTTGGCGCAGCACGGCACATTTAGTTGCGATCTCTTCTCTTGCTCTCCTTCATTGCATGCTATCCCGGCGTTGGCAACAAGTCGGCCGTGGCGAATCGCTGTCTCGTTGATAAAGGGTGATAGGCCACGTGATCAAAAAGTATCCGGCGAATTGTTGACCCTCCAGATAAATGCACAAGGGGGTTTTCGTTGGATCTACGATGAAAACCGCCTGAGCACGGAAGTCGTTTTGCGGATGAGCGAGCACTTACAGGTGCTGGCAGCATCGAAAAGGACGGGGGATGAAATGCCTATAGGGCAGCTTAATTTGTTGCCAGAGGCTGAACGTACATTGCTACTGGAAACTTGGAACGCGACAGAAACCCCCTATCCTGATCCGTTATGTATTCATCAGTTATTTGAGCAACAGGTAGAGCAAGCCCCAGAGGTCACAGCGTTAGAGTATCAAGGGCAGCGCCTCAGTTATGCCGAATTAAATGCTGGCGCTAACCGGCTGGCGCACCAATTGATTGCATTGGGTGTCGTACCGGACCAGCGGGTAGCGATTTGTGTGGCACGCTCCCCGGCGATGGTGGTGGCGCTGCTGGCGGTGCTGAAAGCGGGTGGGGCCTATGTGCCGCTGGATTCAACCTACCCGGCGGAACGTCTGGCGTATATCCTAAATGATACTGCCCCATCAGTGGTATTGGCTGATGCGACCGGGCGGGCAGCGTTGGGTGATGTCGTGCTAGCCGGGTTGACAGTGCTTGACCCGAATATCCTACCTGACCAACCGGACAGCAATCCCTTAGTGACTGCATTGACACCACAGCATCTGGCCTATGTGATTTACACCTCCGGTTCAACCGGGCAGCCGAAAGGGGTGATGATAGAACATCAGGCGATTTATCAGCGTTACCTGGGCTTTAATGATACTTATACCGTCACTGCGCAAGATCGGGTGTTGCAATTTGCCGCTTTTGCGTTTGATGTTTCAGTAGAGGAATTTTTCTCGGTATTGTGTAACGGGGCCACACTGGTTATCCGGGATGATAGCTGGCTAGCTTCGGTACGGGAATTTATTGCTTTAACCCGGCAACATCGTATTACGATCATTTCTCTGCCGACTTTATTCTGGTCCGAACTGGCGGCCAGAGATCCCGGGTTACCGCTGCCGGATTGCCTCCGGCTCGTCATGATTGGTGGTGAGGCGGTAAAAAAGAACGCCGTTCAGGATTGGTTTATGCAGGAAGGCTCCCGGCCCCGGTTGTTGAATGGTTATGGCCCGACGGAAAATACCGTGACGGTGACCTATAAGGAGATATTATCCCCGGAAGATGCCCGTTCTATCGGTCGGCCGGTTAAAAATTCCCGCATCTATCTGTTGGACAGAGAGGGGCAACCGGTTCCATTGGGTGGCATTGGCGAAATGTACATTGGTGGTGTGGGTGTGGCACGGGGTTATCTGAACCGGCCTACATTGAGCGCGGAACGTTTTCTGCCGGACCCCTTTAGCTCGGTATCTGGTGCGCGGATGTATCGCTCTGGGGATTTGGCCCGCTTCCTGCCGGACGGTGAGCTGGAATTCCTGGGCCGTAACGATGAGCAGGTTAAAATCCGCGGCTTCCGGGTTGAGTTGGGGGAAATTGAAACCCGTTTGGTGGAACACCCGGCGGTACAAGAGGCGGCGGTGCTGGCACTGGATGATGGGCAGCACAAACGGCTGGTCGCCTATGTGGCGGCACAAGTGCATGAGAAATTAGCTGCTGATTTACGTGAATACTTGAGTGCGAGTTTACCTGACTATATGGTTCCGGTCGCTTTTGTGTGTTTGGATACCTTCCCGCAGACCCCGAGCGGCAAATTGGATCGCCGGGCATTACCGGCACCAGGAGAGGAAGATTTTGCCCGTCAGATTTATGAAGCGCCACAAGGGCAGGCTGAGATCGCCTTGGCGGCTATCTGGCGTGAATTATTGGGCATTGAGCAGATAAGCCGACATGACAGTTTCTTTGCATTGGGCGGCCATTCATTGCTTGCTGTACGCATGATTGAACGCCTGCGTCACCAGGGGCTGACATTAACTGCGCGTGATCTGTTTCAGTCGCCGGTGTTGTCAGCGCTGGCCCAAGCATTGGGACAACATCAGGCCGTGATAATACCGCCTAACGTCATCACTCCCACCACCACGGCGCTGACGCCGGAGATGTTGCCACTGATTGATCTGACTCAGACTGATATTGATCGCATCGTTGAGCTGGTACCGGGCGGGATGACCAATATTCAGGATATCTATGCGTTGTCGCCGTTGCAGGACGGTATCCTGTTCCACCACCTGTTGGAACAGGAAGGCGACCCGTATCTGTTACTCTATCCGGTGGTCTTTGCTAACCGATCTCTGCTGGACCGTTATCTGGCGGCGGTACAACAGGCGATTGATCGTCATGACATTTTGCGGACGGCTTTTATTTGGCAAGGTTTATCAGCCCCGGCACAAGTGGTTTGGCGCCGGGCACAGTTGCCGGTGACGGAACTGACGCTAGACCCGGCTGACGGCCCAGTCATTGACCAGTTAACCCGGCGTTTTGATCCGGGACAGTATCGTCTTGACCTGAGTCAGGCCCCGTTACTGCATTTTGTTATTGCTCAGGAAACTGATGGCCGCTGGTTTTTACTGGAATTGGAGCATCACTTGATCGGCGACCATGAAACGATGGAATTGATGCACCGTGAAGTTCAGGCGTATTTTGCCGGGCAGGAAGAGCGCCTGCCAGCGCCGGCCCCTTTCCGCAATCTGGTGGCTCAGTCCCGGTTGGGGGTGAGTCAGGCAGCGCATACCCGTTTCTTTACCGACATGTTGGCGGCGGTGGATGAGCCGACGTTGCCATTCGGGCTGGCGGAGGTGCATCGTGACGGATCTCGCATGACAGAATCCCACCGGATGCTGACCGCTACGTTAAATGATCGCCTGCGCAGTCAGGCCCGGCGTTTGGGTGTCAGTCTGGCGGCGTTGTGTCATTTGGCTTGGGCGCAAGTGTTGTCGCATACCAGCGGGCAAGAGAAAGTGGTGTTTGGCACCGTCCTGTTTGGGCGTATGGCGGCGGGGGAAGGGGCAGACAATGGCATGGGATTGTTTATGAATACCTTGCCGTTGCGACTGGATATTGACGAGACCCCGGTAGAGGATAGCGTACGGGCGGTGCATCTACGATTGGCTGAATTGCTGGAGCATGAGCATGCTTCACTGGCGCTGGCCCAGCGGTGCAGTGGGGTACAGGGTGAAACCCCACTCTTTAGCGCCCTGTTCAACTATCGCCATAATGAGCCACCAGCGGCGCTGGATGAGACGATGGCCGGGATTGAATTCTTGGGCGAACAGGAACGGACTAACTATCCATTTGGCCTGTCGGTGGAGGATGGGAGTTCCACGTTGGGGCTGACCGCTCAGGTGGTACAGCCGTTTGAGCCAGAGAGACTATGCGGTTATATGCAACAGGCGCTGGAAAGTTTGGTGGAAGCGCTTGAACAGGCCCCGGAGACGCCGGTATGTGTGCTGAACGTCCTGCCTGAAACGGAGCGGGCACTGTTGCTGGAAACCTTGAATGCCACTGAAATCCCTTATCCTGATCCATTATGTATTCACCAACTGTTTGAACAACAGGTAGAGAAAACCCCGGAAGCGACCGCGTTAGTCTATGAAGGGCAAACGCTCAGTTATGCCGAATTAAATGCTCGCGCCAACCGCTTTGCCCACCAACTAATTGCATTGGGCGTCATACCGGAACAGCGGGTGGCGATTTGCATGGCACGTTCACCGGCGGTAGTGGTGGCCTTGTTGGCGGTGCTGAAAGCGGGTGGGGCTTATGTGCCGCTGGACCCGACTTATCCGGGAGAACGTCTGACGTATATCCTGAATGATACGGCCCCGTCAGTGGTATTGGTTGATGAAGCTGGCCGGGCGGCGCTTGGCGAACTGGCATTGGCCGGGCTGACGGTACTTGACTCGCATATTTTGCCAGATCAGCCGGATAGTAACCCACAGGTAGCCGAGCTGACGCCACAACATCTGGCTTATGTCATCTATACCTCCGGTTCAACCGGGCAGCCGAAAGGGGTGATGATAGAACATCAGGCGCTGTATCAACGTCATCTGGGTTTTAATGAGACCTATGCCGTCACTGCGCAAGACCGGTTATTACAATTTGCCTCTTTTGCGTTCGACGTTTCGGTAGAGGAATGCTGCTTATCATTGTGTAATGGCGCCACGTTAGTGATGCGTGATGAGCGTTGGCTGACTTCGATGCAGGAATTTATTGCCTTAGCCGGGCAAAACCGTATCACAGTGATGTCTCTGCCGGCGTTATTTTGGTCCGAACTGGTTGCCAGAGACAATAGATTACCGTTACCAGATTGCCTCAGACTCATCATCATTGGGGGGGAGGCAGTGAAAAAGAGCGCCGTTCAGGATTGGTTTACGCGGGAAGTCCACCGCCCTCGACTATTGAACGCCTATGGCCCGACGGAAAATACCGTGACGGCGACCTGTAAGGAGATATTATCCCTGACAGATGATCATTCTATCGGGCGGCCGGTTAAAAATACCTGTATTTACCTGCTGGGCAAATACGGTCAGCCCGTTCCATTCGGTTGCGTTGGCGAAATGTATATTGGCGGCGTGGGTGTGGCGCGGAGCTATCTGAACCGACCTGCATTGAGCGCGGAACGTTTTATAGCCGATCCCTTTAGTCCGATATCCGGTGCGCGGATGTATCGCACTGGCGATTTGGCCCGCTACTTGCCGGGTGGTGAGCTGGAATTCCTGGGTCGTAACGACGAACAGGTAAAAATTCGAGGCTTCCGAATTGAACTGGGGGAGATTGAAACTCGGTTGATGGAACACCCAGCGGTACAAGAGGCAGCGGTGCTGGCACTGGATGACGGGCAGCACAAACGGCTGGTCGCCTATGTGGCAGCGCAAGCGCATGAGAGATTGGCAGCTGATTTACGTGAATACTTGAGTACGATTTTACCTGATTATATGGTACCGGTTGCCTTTGTACGTCTGGATACCTTCCCGCAGACCCCGAATGGTAAGTTAGATCGCCGGGCATTACCGGCGCCGCGGGAAGAGGATTTTGCCCGTCAGGTCTATGAGGCGCCGCAAGGGGAAGCTGAGATAGCTTTGGCGGCCATCTGGAGTGAATTATTGGGCATCGAGCAGATTAGCCGACATGACAGCTTCTTTGTGTTGGGCGGTCATTCATTGCTCGCGGTACGCATGATTGAACGCTTGCGTCACTTGGGGTTGACACTGACGGCGCGAGATCTGTTCCAATTTCCGGTGTTGTCAGACTTGGCCCAAACATTGGGACAGCATCAGGCTGTAGTGGTGCCGCCTAACGTCATCACTTCGGCCACTACGGCGCTGACGCCGGAAATGTTGCCGCTGATTGATCTGACTCAGACTGATATTGATCGCATCGTCAGACAGGTACCGGGTGGCGTGGCTAATATTCAGGATATCTATGCCTTGTCACCGTTGCAGGACGGTATCTTGTTCCATCACTTGTTGGAGCAGAAAGGCGACCCATATCTGTTGCTCTATCCGGTGATCTTTGAGAATCGTTCTCTATTGGACCGTTATCTGGCGGCGGTACAACAAGCAATTGATCGCCATGACATCCTGCGGACGGCTTTTATCTGGGAAGGATTATCCGTTCCGGCGCAGGTGGTCTGGCGTCAGGCTCGGTTGCCTGTGACGGAACTGACGCTAGACCCGGCTGACGGCCCAGTCATTGACCAGTTAACCCAGCGTTTTGATCCGGAGCATTATCGTCTTAATTTGAGTCAGGCACCGCTACTAGATTTTATCATCGCTCAGGAAACCGATGGCCGCTGGTTCTTACTGGAATTGCAGCATCACTTGATTGGCGACCATGAAACGCTGGAAGTGATGCATCGTGAAATGCTGGCGCATTTTGCCGGGCAGGGGGATCGCTTGCCAGCGCCGGTGCCTTTCCGCAATCTGGTGGCTCAGACCCGGTTGAAGGGGGATCAGGCAGCACATACCCGTTTCTTTACCGACATGTTGGCGGAGGTGGATGAGCCAACATTCCCATTCGGACTGGCGGAGGTGCATCGGGACGGCTCTCAGATGAGAGAATCTCACCGGATGTTGACGCCTGAGCTGAATGATCGTCTGCGTAGTCAGGCCCGGCATTTGGGGGTCAGTCTGGCGGCGTTGTGTCATCTGGCTTGGGCACAGGTACTATCGCATACCAGCGGGCAAGAGAAAGTGGTGTTTGGCACCGTCCTGTTTGGGCGCATGGAGGCGGGAGATGGAGCAGACAATGGCATGGGGTTGTTTATGAATACCTTGCCGTTGCGACTGGATATCGATGATACCTCGGTACAGGAGAGCGTGCGTGCGGTGCATCTGCGACTGGCCGGGTTGCTGGAACATGAGCATGCCTCACTGGCGCTGGCCCAGCGGTGCAGTGGTATTGCCAGCGGTACGCCGCTCTTTAGTGCTCTGTTCAACTATCGACATAATACCTTATCGGCCATGTCGGATGATATCATCACAGGCGTTGAATTTTTGGAAGGGCAGGAGCGGACTAACTATCCATTTGGGCTGTCGGTGGAGGATGGGGGTTTCACATTAGGGCTGACCGCTCTGGTGGTGCAGCCGTTTGAGCCAGAGCGACTATGCGGTTATATGCAGCAGGCGCTGGAAAGTCTGGTGGAAGCGCTTGAACAGGCCCCGGAGACGCCGGTACGTATGCTGAACGTCCTGCCTGAAACGGAACGGACACTGCTACTGGAAACCTTGAATGCTACTGAGACCCCTTATCCTGATCCATTATGTATTCACCAACTGTTTGAGCAGCAGGTAAAGAAAACCCCGGAAGCGACCGCATTAGTCTATGAAGAGCAGACTCTCAGTTATGCCGAATTAAATGCTCGCGCCAACCGCCTTGCCCATCAACTGATTGCATTGGGCGTCATACCGGATCAGCGAGTGGCGATTTGCATGGCACGTTCACCGGCGATAGTGGTGGCTTTGTTGGCGGTGCTAAAAGCCGGTGGGGCTTATGTGCCGCTGGACCCGACTTATCCGGGAGAACGTCTGGCGTATATTCTGGATGATACGGTTCCGTCAGTGGTACTGGTTGATGAAGCTGGCCGGGCGACGCTTGGCGAAGAAGTGCTGACCGGATTGACCGTACTTACGCTGAATACCCTGCTAAACCAACCGGACAGCAATCCATTGGTGACTACATTGACACCACAGCATCTGGCCTATGTGATTTACACTTCCGGTTCAACCGGGCAGCCGAAAGGGGTGATGATAGAACATCAGGCGGTGTATCAACGTCATCTGGGTTTTAATGAGACTTATGCAGTCACTGCGCAAGACCGGTTATTACAATTTGCCTCTTTTGCGTTTGATGTTTCAGTAGAGGAATGCTGTTTGTCATTGTGTAATGGCGCCACGTTAGTGATGCGTGATGAGCGTTGGTTAACTTCTATGCAGGAATTTATTGCCTTAGCTTGGCAGAACCGTATCACAGTGATGTCTCTGCCGGCGTTATTTTGGTCTGAACTGATTGCCAGAGACAATACACTCCCACTACCGGATTGCCTCAGGTTCATCATTATTGGTGGTGAAGCCGTTAAAAAGAGCGCTATTCAGGATTGGTTTGCGCGGGAAACCCACCGACCTCGACTGTTGAACGCTTATGGCCCGACGGAAAATACCGTGACGGCGACCTGTAAGGAGATATTATCCCCGGCTGATGATAGTTCTATCGGCCAGCCGCTTAAAAATACCTGCGTCTACCTATTGGACAGAGACGGTCAACCTGTCCCATTAGGCTGCGTTGGGGAAATGTATATTGGTGGCGTTGGGGTTGCACGGGGCTATCTTAACCAGCCGGAATTGAGCGCGGAACGTTTTATAGCTGATCCCTTTAGTCCGGTAGCTGGTGCGCGGATGTATCGCACCGGGGATTTGGCCCGTTACTTGCCAGACGGCAATCTGGAATTCTTGGGTCGTAACGACGAGCAGGTTAAAATTCGGGGCTTCCGGATTGAACTGGGGGAGATTGAAATCCGATTGTTGGAACACCCGGCGGTGCAAGAGGCGGCGGTGTTGGTGTGGGAGGATGGCCGGGACAAGCATTTGGTCGCCTATGTGGTAGCGGAAGCGAACGAAGGTCTGACAGCCAGTTTGCGTGCGCATCTGAGTGCTATTTTGCCGGATTATATGGTGCCGTCAGCTTTTGTGCGTCTGGATACCTTCCCGCAAACCCCGAACGCCAAGCTAGATCGCCGGGCATTACCGGCACCGCGGGAGGAAGATTTTTCCCGTCAGGTCTATGAAGCGCCGCAAGGGGAAACTGAGGCAGCTCTGGCGGCGATTTGGTGTGAGTTATTGGGTATTGAGCAGGTCAGCCGCCATGACAATTTCTTCGCATTGGGAGGCCATTCACTGCTCGCTATGCGAATGACGAATATTGCCGCTGGTCGAGGGATGGTTTGCACATTGAATATCTTGTTCCAATTCCCGGTGCTGGCTGAACTGGCCGCAAAAATCACCTCGGATTTACTGTCTCAACCGCAAAACAGCGCTATATCGGTACGACCTGATGGAACAGGGTTGCCGCTGTTCTTTGTTCCCAGTGGCATGGGTGACTACTCCTATGCTTTCGGGCTGGCTGAGCATATTTCGTCGGGCTACCCGATTTATGCGCTGCCTTGGCCTTCCATCAGTGAAGAACTGATGTCAACGATGGAAGAGCAAGCTGCCAGAATGATCACCCTGATGAAAATCGTTCAACCGGTAGGCCCATATCGGATAGGGGGTTACTCTTCTGGTGGAATATTGGCTTATGCCATTGCCCAACAGCTTTTGAGTGCTGGCGAGCGGGTTAATTTCCTGGGCTTGATTGATACGCCTGCGCCTCATTATTTTGAGAAAGAGGCCATGCCCCCCAAACATCATTTCTTTATTGAACTGGCCCGGCAGTCAGGGGAGGCGTGTAAAGAAGAGATTGCGGCATTATACCAGCGAATCGATGAGTTGAATTTGGTACAGTTTATTGCAGCGGCTCAGGAGCTGGCGTTATATCCCGTTAATTTGAGTGCTGACTTAATAGCTAAACGTTGGGAACAGATAGAGCATTATGAGCAAATAGTCAGAGATTATAAGCCACAAGTAATAGCGGTAACGTTGCATCAATTTTATGCGACGGAATCTTACTCGTCTATTTCTTTTGTGACGGATGAAGAACCAGAGTCTTTAAATATCGATCCGTCGTTAGGTTGGGCGCAGATAATAGCTGATACTTCACTTAAACTCATTGCTATTCCGGGTGATCATTTTAGTTTATTGGAAAATAATGAGAATAAAACTGTTTTAGCTCAGGCTTTGAATATGGCGTTGGCAATCAATTGTGATAAGGAGACGGTATAGTACTAATATATTAATAATGTAATCTTGATATGATAATCCGGTATATACCCGTTATCTTTCAAGTTGCCTCTTTGTTGGCTGCACTCGCTCACCCCGGTCACATAGTTTGCTATGCTCCCGGGGATTCTCTCCCTTGCCGTCGCGATGCATCTTGAAATCCATTGGGTATATATTGTTTATACCGGATTATTTTTATCTTAAAATAAAGGAAATGATAATTCCAATATGAGTTATTTAGCAAAATCCGCCCTAAACCCTCACTCAATGCGACATAGGTATCTACATATCGCCGAACTGACCCAACACACTGGCGGCTAGCCGGGTTAATTCCTCTACCGAGTATTCCGACAACAACTGTAACGTGTTGAGCAGCAGTGATAAGCCCGCCAGAATGGCTGGTGCGCTTTCTCGTCGCCTCCGTTTGTGTTGACGTCCCGATAAACAACACAATAATCGCCTGGCCCTGATATTTTCTTCATCATTTCCTCTCTGTCAGCGCCACGCCAGTAATACCATTGCGCCACTTCATCAGGACCGATTTCCTCTCCTACATTCGTCAGCAGGGGCCACTGCCTCAGTGGGGTTGTCTTTTTCTGGCGGCAACGCCGCCCCTTGGAGTTCCGAGATGGGCATAGCCTTAAGCTATACTAATTTGAATGATGTCCGGTCTTTTTAATTAATATCCAAGAGGCGGATATAGAGTTAAGCGATACTAATTTTGAGGTTGACGCCACACGCAGCCGCATAGCGCTCAAGTGTCGCAATACTGGCTTTCATCGGGTTTTTTTCAACTTTAGCAACGGCGGGTGGTGTGATCCCTAGTCTCTCGGCTAACTGTGAACTATTAATACCCGCTTTCTGTTTCATACTTTGGATTAGTTCGTAAAGTTCCTCTTCCTGTTTAGCTGCTTCATAAGCGGCTTGGGCTTCAGGAGAAGCAAGAGCCCGCGCCCTGACTTCTGACCACGGAATGCCTTTAGCTTTCATTTTTCATCTCCTCTAATCTTTGTAATGCAAGCTTAATTTCAGATGCCGGTGTTTTCGGTGTTTTTTTGATAAACGTGCGGAGTATGTAAATTCGTCGGCCAGTGGCATAAGCAAAGATTGTTCGTGTAATGTCTTTATTGCCAACTCTAAGCTGAAATAATCCATCACGCAACGGTTCCGTTGCCGGGTACCGCAACATATTCCCCTTTGCTTCAAGCTTATCAAACGCCAGTGACGTTTTACCTCGCATAACCTCATCTAGTGATTGGATCTCGTTGTCAGCTTCTTCATGAAATATCAGTTCAAACATACAGACTCCTTTGACAACAAAATTAACCTATAGGTATATTTAAATCAAGGGTTAATTTAACTCATCAGTGAACGACATCAATCAGCGCCAACACAATCAGTTTTGGAACAATTAAGAGACAAAACAAGGTCTTATAATTATCCTGATTTGCGTTATCTCAATGGCATTGCTTATACGCGGCCAGAATCGACAGACGGAAAGACACACGCGGCGAATTACAAAGGGCATTTCGCCCCTTCTGTTATTTCTCGTGCTACCTTAAAGCAGCGATGGCACCAGCACTGTCTGCATGGCTTGACGGTTTTGCGGCAGGTGCTCGCGGGCACCGCCGGTATCAGGGAACGAAGCCATAGCTCCGCTCAACTTCGCCAGGCTCGACCCCTCTATGTCTGGGGCAGTGGCAACGGCATGGGCTGTGATGACGGGTTGTTGGCTGGCCCAAGACAGTTCCATCAGACCTTCCTTGGTGTAACTCCGTTGGGTAAAGCCCTCGATCAGGTGGTCCACGTTGATCACCGACGAGGAGCCTTCCAGCTCGATTTGTAGATGCCGATGGGCCATAGCCTGACTGCCAAATACCTGACGCACCACCAGAGCTGTTTCGTTACTGGAATCGGTTAACATCAAGTCGTCATCCCGGCGGCTCACCAGAATGCTCTTCGGATCAGCCAACGGCAGGATCAGGCGGTCTGGAGCCAGTCCCGAGTCATTGTTGTCGATGACCACTGTACGGTAATGGGACCACATCGCCTTGCTGAGGCGGTAGGTATCGCTATCGGCTCCGCCATGCAGCACCAGACTGTCGACACCGGCAATGATTGGTGGCGTCAGATCATCTTTGCTGCCGCCAACTCCTCCGCCTTGAAGCAGAAGGGACGAACCGACACGTTCCACGCCCGTAAACTTGTTGAGCATTTGCGCACCGCCGTCCTTGATCTGATACAGTGTTTGGGCCGTCGGGCTGTACACATATGCCGCCTTTTCGCCTGCGGCGATCCCCACAAGGCGCAGATTGTTCGAGACAGGGATTCCATTCCCCGAAAACATCTGACTGCTGCCGATATCGAACCAGCCTGGCGCCTGATTGTCCTGTAAAGTCAGAACCCCTTTGGCTTGCCACTGGTTGGCGAGTTTGGTGAGCGCCTGTGGTAGTTGGGCCAAGTTGTTTTGTTGCCAGCCTTTGTCAACGCCAACTAGCTGCAACTCGCCGTTGTTGGTTCGCAGCAAGATCTCGCCCTTGACCGTGATCAGGCGCATGCCGGTATCGACCTGTTGCGCCGCCTTGAGATGTAATTCTGGCGTCAACTCACTGGCAGCGGGAAGTTGCGTCGAGGCGCTAAGCATCTGGCCGGTGCTACCAAAAGCCGTGGCTAATGTATTCGCGGTCATGGCTGGTTGACGATATAGTTTGCCGCTTTCGGTCTCGAAGAGACGCGCGGAGGTACCATCTGGTTCGAATCCCAGAAATTGCAACGATTTGCCTGACAGTGCCGCCGAAGCCACCACCACCTGACCGTTGTGGTACCACACCGGCAGTAGGTTTTTATCGTCGGAGCCCTTGATCCCGAACACCGCTAGAGTGGCTTTGCCGTCGGTGACGTTGTCCAGATCCTGCCACCAGTGAGTACGCCCCTTGAGCCAATGCTCGTTGACCGCTTCGTAATTAAGCTGACCCAGTGCATCAAGCCGGGCCACACGACCGTCTTCGGTGATGGCGAGCAGGTTACCGTTCAGGTTGACCAGATTAGCCAACGCTGGCGTGTTGATGCGCAATGCACTGGGATGGTTGGCATCGAGAACAGTCTGGCCGGGACCTTCCTGACGGAACAGAGCTTTCTGTTCCTTGCTGTAAAAGAAGAACACTTCTGTGCCCGCAGGGTGGGGAATGCTGCCTGCCAACACCAGATCGGCCGGGATCGGCCAGGCGCTGCGGGCCTGTTCGTGTGCTTCAAAGTGCAAGGTCTGATCCGCCGGGGGTGCCAGATTCGGCTTGATCAGCGTCCCGTCGCTGGTGCGTATCCAGTAGCGGTGTGCCACGCCAGCCGCATCCACGCTGAACATTGTGACCAGCACCGCACTGGTCGGCTGGATCAGCCGTGCGCCCAACGTATACGTCGGAGTCTCACGTTGAATGCTATTGTGCTCGTAGCTCTGGAGTATAGTCTTGAGCTCATCACTATGCTGGCCGGTACGTGCCGAAAGCTGGAGTAGCGCATCATCACCCACCGCGCTGACCAACTCCATTCGGTCACCAAAGATCCGATAACTCAGTTCAGCTTCTCTTCCCTTTAGCTGATAACGGCGCGCCAGATAGACCGCATCCCTCTCTTGCCATAGCCGACTAATCTGGCCCGCATTCTGGTTGAACCAAGGCTCAAATTGTGCGTCGATCTGTCCAGTGGCGATGTCTACCCGCCACGCCGCCGCATTGTTGGCGTCGTAGAAATAAGCATGGTTGTCCATCACTGCTCCCAGTTGGGCATGCCCGGCCTGTTCGTGGGTGGTGTCGGTGAACAGCATCCGCTCGTTGGTTATGTCGTAGAACGCCCGACCAACATCACGCCCGTTGTGGTTGTAGTTCTCCACCACCACATACTGCCCGTGTAACTTATGCGCCTTGGCTAGATCACTCAGGTGCTGCTCAATGCTATGGCCCGGCACCTGCCACTTGCTTGCATCTTCGCTTATTACCTGAGTTGTCAGGTCGGAGAAGTCGACTTTTCGCACCTCGCCCTTGCGGTTGACCACCAGCACCTGCCCTTTCTGGTCTGAATCGAGTTCGACCACCACTCCACCAACTATCAGTCGGTTCTTCAACACACTGATACTGTCACTGGCGAGTTGGCTGCTGTCGATAATCCAGCGCGATGGGGCGCTGCCACCATCGTTCATGAGCTTCACGCTGGTGCCTTCGTTCAGCCCAATCAGGTATTCACCACCTGCGCCCTTGATCTCGTAGTGCAGGTAGCCATGCAATTCCTTGGGCAGCTCGGGTGCTATCAGTTGCCGGTTGCGCTGGTCGAGCACCACTTCGATTGGTGTCGCCACATACTCCTGATGAATCCTACGGATCGTAACCTCCCCCGGAAAGATGTAGAAGTCATAGTCGAACCGCTTATCCTCTTCAAGCCTGCGAATCACATCAAAACCGGCATCATGACGCGTAGTTGCGCCGGGGAGCTGCATGTATTCGTAACTGATGAAGGACTTTGGGGTACCCGGCAGGATCAGCACGTTGCTGTCGCTGTGGTCGAGCCTGTGGGAAACGTCCTTGTAACCGATCCCACTACGAACCTCGATCGCTTGGTTGCGGTCATGGACCATCTTTGGAAAGTCGCCTATCCAGAAGAAATAATTGATTCTTCCCGAACCGGTAGAGCCGGAATGGGTACGGTAAATGTACTGGCTGTCGAAGTCGATCTGATTCTGGCGCAAATCCAGGGTTTTGATCACAGCCCCAGCCAGGGGCACCAGCACTTTCTTTTCGTTGTCATACCGATATCCATTGCCTTTATAGGCATTGTCGAGCGTGTTGAAGTAACGGCCTACCGCCTTGGCATCCTCGGCAACCGCACCAAAGGCTTGCGCCAGTGCCGTAAAGCCCACTGCGAGCCCGCCAAGGATCACTCCTCCAGAACCGAGCACAGCGCCCGCTGTTGAGGCACCGACCAAACCAGCTCCCACTCCGGCTGTACCAGTGACGAAGCTAGCCGAGTCGAACGCAAGCTGGGTACCGAACACCGCCTTCTGCACATCGTTCTCAGCGTGGGCCAGCTCATAAGCATCCAGGCCGACCATAGCGCCGCCAAACAGCACGCCTGCGCCTTCATTGACGGTGTGCCCCAGGATGGAGGTAAAGTCCTTGAGTGAAGTTTCGGCGGCCACCACTTCGCTGCGCAACGCCGTACGCACCAGTTCGGTGACCTTAGTCACGTCCTGTACGCCACCGTGAGCCATCTGGACAAGATTGAGATAGCTGTGGACCTTGAGCGCGGTGGACAGATCAGGCGAAGCGATACCACGTGCCGCATCGTTGCGGTTCTTGTCGGCAAACCATTGGATCAATGTCTGTATCGCAAACCCGGCGTTTAGCCCATCAACTAGAGCTGCTTCGCCGATACCGCCTTTGGGCTGTATCTGGCTGTGTTCGAGGGTGAAATGTTGGCCTAGGGTGAGCACATGTTCATCGACAAAGCGGCGGAATTCGATAAAGGTGGCATCGCTGCTGCTCACCCAACGGGTCTCCTCGGGCTGGTCGCGATTGATGAACTGGACCCGATAGCGGCCTTCACCTTGATCCTCGGTATTGCCAATCACCGGCATCCAGCGCTGGTCAAGATTGTTTTCTTGGGCGAGCCTTGTATTGGCCTCGACGAACCTTGCTCCCCACTGTTCGGCATCGAGGGTCACCAACGCGGTATGCAATTGGGTATCCTCGGTAATCCGTGTCTGGGCGTTGAGTGTCTGCTCAACCTGCCGCCGTTGCTCTATGACCGTAGCCAGCTCACCGGGGCGGGTTAAGTCGGCCACATCCAGGCCGTTACCTACCGGCACCTTGGCCATTTTGCTGGCATCGATCTCCACCAGATTGAAGACAGGGGCCGACTGGCTGCTAAGCGAACCGTAGTGAACGGCCAGTTTGTGCTCTACCAAGTGTTGCTTCATGGCTTGGGAGAAGTTGGCGGCGTTGTCGAAGGCAAAAATCCCGACATTCGGGTCATAGAAATAGTAACGACGCCCTTTGGCTCCGACCGTACTCCCCACCATCATTGAATGATTCGGGGTATTGAGCGCAAATGTCGAGGTCCCGGTTGCTTTTCTCAGTAAGGAAACCATCTCGGACAATCTGACCTGCCCCCGCGCTGTTGACGCTTGCGTGGCCTCAATATTGGAGTGTAGCCTGAGTAGACTGTTTTTCAGTAGCGTGGAACTGCCCGCTTGGGGATCGGCGGCGGCCAGAAAAAGTTTTTCCACCAGACTGTTGATACCCGCTTCGCCGCTGCTAGCCAGCGCTACAGCCATCGCCCTGACCAAGGGGTAGCAACGGCCGCCGGACTTATCGCCAGTCAGCGACAGATAGAAGTCTTGCGGCATCAGACGGTCGAAGCTGCTACCGGCGCGATGAAAGTCCTCGCTGTACACAGCAGTCCACTTCAATACCTTATTGATGTATTCAGCCTGGCTAGTTTCGGTAATGCGAGCGCTCAAGGCACCCAGTTGCTCGGGGGTAAGCTGACCTTTGAGAAACAGGCGCTTCATCTCCAGGGCTGACATTCTGTCGTACACCTCCGGGATACTGATATCGCGGAAGTTGCGCAGACCATCAGCAAACGCGGCATCTTGCACACTATGCTGGTAAGCCTCGGCGATCGCATAACGCTCGCCCACGTTGTTGATGTTCTCCTGCCCACCGTTCTGGATGGACATATCGTCAATCCGTACCACAGCGGCCACGCCGTTCTTGGACTTGATCTGCTGCCATAACCAGCTTTGTTCGACGAAGCTCGCTTCACGCAGGATCGTATCGTATTGCGCTTTGTAGAACTCCAGAGTGATATCTATCTGCTTTATCTGTTGGTCAATCAGGGCGTGCTGAGAGGTATTGTGTTGCTCCTCATAGAGTTTGCTTCGTTTGTCTACTAGCTGCTTGATATCCGCGTTGATCCTGTTGTCAACCTCGGCATGTAACTGAGTCCACTCGGCAATTGCTGGATGATCAGGAGAAAATTCACCCTCTGTGTATACACCATCGGTGATCCCTTCGACTGACACCCCGAACTGGGCAGCGACTTTCTTTAGTCGTTGGTGAACTTGCTCACGGTAAGTGGCGAATTGAGCTTGGTTGCGTTTAACCACTTGGCTGTCCGCGATCTGGATCGAGAGCGGTTCTTCACCGCCGCGCCGCTTTGTCCAGCTCATCTGGCCGTCTTGCTGATACTCCTGGCGCTGGAACACCAATTGCCATTCACCATTGACATACTGCATGTACGCCACAGCGAGGCTTTTGGTGGTGGCAGCTACCCGGTAATCTTTGTAGTCCACTGCCATCACCACGTTATCGTATAGCAGCGAACTGTTGACTCGGCCGTCGTGGTAGACCCGGTAGGTGTTGGCATCGAGGCTGGTCACCACCACCGAACTGCCCGATAGCGTTCCGGTAAATAGAAAGCTCTCCGCGATCTCATGCTTAGGAATGTCTACGTAGGCTGGTGATGCATTGGCCTGGTCGGCGCTGTCGTAGTTGAGAAAATACGCTGGTATGCTGTTAACGCTTGTTGCTACATCATCATTAGCGCTTCGATCGGTGTATTCGAGCTCGTACAAGCCTGATCGGATTTTCACTAGCTGGGCGTTCCCTTCCGCCGGGAGACTCCCCGACCTGATTAATGTCTCGGCACTGATGGTGTTGGATTTGGCGAACAACACAGGATCGGCGGTGAACTGATGGATGTCGGCGCTGCTCTGACGAGGCTCGGAACCGCCACTCATGGGCACCAGCTTCCCCTTGAGCTCGCTATCCCGTAGTGTTTGTGAGAGCAACGCTGGAATGTGTACATCGTACCCGCGCGTCTGCAAGGTATACGTCAGGGCTTTCTCGATTGGAATATCGGTAAGTAAGGACTGTGTACCCGCTGCGGCAATCAGTTGTGCTCGGGACTGACCGTGACTGCTCGATCCACCCTCGGCTGTTTCAGAGTAGGAAATGCCTTTGCCCACGCGATACATACCAGTCGGGGTGTGTTCGACAAAGGCTGTTGCCGGTAACAGTTCGCTAAGCTTTGCGCTGATGGTTTGAGCATGCTCGACCCCGGCTCTGGAAAGGTAGATCACGGCTTGGTCGGTACGGCTGCCCAGATTTTTCGGCCCCATGATCTTGGCCTGTTCCAGCCAGCCGCGATTGTCATCATTGAACAACTGGGGCAACGCCCGGGCAAGCAAGTTGAAATGCGCCTTGCTAACGTTGATGGTCAGTCGCGCACCAAGCTTGCCGCGGGCGCCATAACGTTGCGCAAAATCCTTGGGCAGCATCCGGAAAGCTTCGGCATTGCCTAGGGTGTCATCCGTTTGCGAAGATAGCGCTGTTTTCTCATTGCCTTGTACTAAGATGTCGACTGTCGTGATGCGTGTTGTCAGTGTTTTGATATAACTGACAAATGCCTGTTGCTCGTTTTTGTCGAGGCTACTGATGCCGACCGGTCTGTCATTACTGTAGTGCCAATAAGCGTTTTTCTCCAGCGTCTGTTCCAGCATTCTCTGCTGCTGGATCAGCTTAAGGGTCCATTTGTGACCATTTTCACGGAACCCCTGCTTGATCTCTTGGACCAGCATTTGGATTTTCGGTTTGCTCCTCATCTCTCTAAAGGTCGCTTGCGCAGACGCGAGCAGCGATTGATAGCTGTTATTGGGCATAATGGTTCTCCTTAGGAAAATCCTACTTTGATATTTACGGATTACAACGCTTTAAGAATGGCTGGTTATGGCGGACACGGTTGGCCGCCTGTGATCTAAGAATCCTTCATCTGCAAGGTCCACAGTCGGGCATAAAGCCCGTTCAAGGCGAGCAGTTGCTCATGGCTGCCCTGTTCGATCACTTGACCTTGGTCGATCACCAGAATTCGATGGGCATGGCGCAGGGTATTAAGGCGATGGGCGACGCTTATCACTGTGCGGCCTTGTGCAATGCGTTGTAGGTTGGTCATTACTGCCGCTTCCGACTCGTAGTCCAGGGCGCTAGTGGCTTCATCCAGTAGCAATATTCCCGGATTGGTCAGTAGTGCTCGGGCTAGGGCGATGCGTTGGCGTTGCCCCCCGGAGAGTTGGCCGCCACGCTCGCCGACTTGGGTCTCATAGCCTCGGTCCAGCGCCTTGATAAAACCATCGGCACCGGCCAAAGTCGCTGCTTCATACATTTCCGCATCGCTGGCCTGGGGCCGACATAAACGAATGTTCTCGGCGATGCTGCCAGCAAACAGCACGCTTTCTTGCAGCACGACGCTCATGTTGCGGCGCAGTGCCACCGGATCCGCGATTGCCAAATCTATCCCATCCACCAACACCTGGCCGTGCTGAGGTACATAGAGGCGCTGCAACAGCCGAGCCAAGGTGGATTTGCCCGAGCCGGACGGCCCTGTGATACCGATGAATTCGCCGGGATGAATCTCGATATTGAGGTTGCGTAACACCTCCCGACCATCCTCGTTGTAACGAAAACGCACGCCTCTGAAACTCACCCCTCCCTGTAGCTTGGGTACGGAGGCTAGGCCGCCATTGCCACTTTCCCCCTCCTCATCAAGAATGTCGCCAATCCTGCGCATCGAGATCAGGGTATGCTGGAAATCCTGACAGACTTGGGCCAGACGCAGAATCGGCTGGGTCACGTGTTCCGAGAGCATGTTGAAAGCGACCAGCTCCCCTGGGCTGAGTTTGCCCTCCATGACTAGAGTAACGCCCCACAGCAATAGTAGGGCGGAGGTTAGCTTCTGGATGAGGTCGATTCCCTGACCAGCCAAGATCCCCACCACTTTGGCGTGGAATGAGGCGCGGACGAAGGCAGATAGCTGCCGCTCCCAGCGGTGTAGGAAGCCGGATTCAGTGGCGTTGGTTTTGATGGTTTCAATGCCGGTGATTGACTCGGTAAGGAAGGCGGTGTTGTTGGCCCCTAGCTCGTACTCTCGCAATACCCGGGCACGCAGTACAGGCCCGACACTTAGCCAGAACAGGAAGTAGAGCACGAGAGAACCGAGCACCAGCCAAGTTAGCTCGGTGGCGTAGGAGAACATCACGGCGATAAACAGGCCGACGAAGGCCAAATCCAGCACCATAGTTAGCGCTGAACCGGTGAGAAATTGGCGGATCTGGTTCATCTCGCGCACCCGGGCGATGATCTCACCGGTCTGACGCTGTTGGAAATAGCTCATAGGCAAGGCCATTAGGTGCTGATAGAGGCGGCCGGAGAGCTCGGAGTTGACCTTGCTGGCCAGGTTGGTGAATAGCCAGGAACGAAGGAAACCATAGACGGGCTCGAACAAAGCCAGAGCCAACATGGCGATTCCTAGCACCTGCAGGCTCGATAGGCTGCGGCTGACCAGCACCCGATCGATCACGTTCTCGAACAGTATGGGGGTCACCAGGGCGATCACCTGTAGCATCAGAGACACTAGGATTACGTTCCTAAACTGGCTGACATGTTTGCGGATGGAAGGCACGAACCAGCCGAAGCCAAACCGCTGCCGTTTCGGCGGTTCGGTCGCCTCCGCCAGCAGCACGGCGCTGCCTTGCCAATGGCTAGCGAAGAGGGTTCGGGGATAGCGACATATCTTACCCGCGCTTGGCTGATACAAGGTAATGAATTCGCCTTCGACTCTCTCTAGCACCTGCCAGCCCTGTTCCGTATCCAGCAGGATAGGAAGGGGCAGGGTATCAAGACGGCTCATATCTGTGGAGATGTAGCGTGCCTTCAAGCCGATCCACTGGGCGCAGCGGCATAAGTCCTGGCTATCTGAGACCCCTTGGGGGCGTCCGAGACGGTGGCTTAGTTGTTCCGGTTCCACCGCCAAGTTGAAATGGCGGGCGGCATGGGTCAGGGCCAGGAGGCCGCCATCCGCTACCGCCTTGGACGCGTCGGCGATGATCGGTTCCGACAGAATAGATTCGATGGTTGACATTATCGTTCCCTCAATGCTTCGGACTGGTACTGTTGTAGTGGGCTGAGTAGGTAGTCGATCACCCGCCGATCACCGGTGCGGATTTCCGCGGTGACACTCATGCCTGCCTGTAGCGGTACCTCATGCTGGTCCACTGCGATAGAGGAGCGTTCCATCTGGATCTGTGCGGGGAATACCAGGCCTAGCTGCTCATCCTTGACAGCATCCTTGGAGACGTGGGCGACCTTACCCCGTATAGTTCCATAGCGGGTATAGGGAAAGGAGTCGACCTTAATTTCCACCGGCTGACCGGCGTGCACGAACCCCACATCTTTGTTCAACACCATCACTTCGGCTTCCAGAGAGGTATCATCGGGCACGATCACCATTAGTTGCTGGGCCGATTGCACTACACCTCCCAAGGTGTGGATCGCTAGCTGTTGCACTACGCCGTCGACAGGTGCCCGCAGGCTTTGCAGCCGCCGCCTCTCGCCGGCCTTTATCAACTGTTGTGTCATGACCGCGATAGCGGTCTGAGTTTCGTTTATCTGGTCGTAATATTCCCGGCGGGTCTTGGCCAGGTAGCGGTCCCGGCTCTCTTTCAGTACCTGATATTGCTCCTTGAGGACGGTCAGCTCGGCATGCTGTTGAGAAAGGGTGCGTTCGATTTCCAGCTTCTCCTTCTCTTGCTCCAGTAGCTCGACTTTGGGCAATAGCTTGCTGGCGGCCAAGGTACGACGGGCTTCAAGGCGCACTTTGATATTGGTCATCAGCTTTTCTAGCGCGGTGATATCGGCGCTACGTGCACTTTGGCTCGCTTGGTTGACGTTCATCTCGCTGTCCAGGCTTTCTAGATTGGCGACAACCTCTTTCCAGATACTGACCAGGTGCTCTCTGGCTAGCTTGACCTGTGCCTGTGGCATACTTTCCTGTACGGCGAAATGCTCAATGGGGGTATCGGTTAGCAGGGCCTGTAGTCTAGCCATCTCCAGCCGCTTGAAGTTAAGTTTCTCCTGTAGCTCCTTTAGCTCGGCCTCGACTCCTATGGGGTTGAGTTTGATCAGCACATCCCCAGTCTTCACTTTTTGTCCGTCACGCACGTGAATCGCCACAATCTCGCCGGCTTCAAGGGATTGGATCACCTTAGAGTGGCTGGACACCAGCAGCCTGCCTGTTGCGTTGGCATGGATGTCTAGGTGACCGATGATGGACCAGAGTAGAACCACCAACAGAAACAGGGTCAGCGCCATTGCCGTGCACCTTGCCCAAGGCGCGGGAGGTCGTTCAACGATCTCCAGGTAGCCGGGCTGAAACTCGTACTCGTCGCGGGTGCGCTTCGTCGCTTTGGGAGCGTTACGCTCCCGCTGCCAAGCCCGGAGGACGGTTTTTAGGTGTTTCTTGAATGACATGGCTCCGTCTCCTTTCGTAATTCCTGTTGCATCTGCCACAGCTTGGCGTAGCGGCCGCCCTTGACCAGTAGTTGGTGATGGTTGCCTGATTCGGTGATAAGACCCTGCTCCAAAGTGATAATGCGATCGCAGTGACGCACCGTGGACAGGCGGTGGGCAATGATGATGACGGTGCGCCCTAGCGCGATCTCGGCCATGTTGGCCTGGATCAGCGCTTGGGATTCGTCATCGAGGGCACTGGTCGCCTCGTCGAAGATTAAAATCTTGGGGTTAGCCATCAGTGCGCGGGCGATGGCAATGCGCTGGCGCTGTCCTCCCGATAGGGAACTGCCGGCCTCGGCCAGTACCGTGTCATAGCCCAGCGGTAATTGCAGGATAAAGTCATGCGCGCCTGCCAGCTTGGCGACGGCCATCACTTTCTCCAGCGAGGCGGAGGGGTCCTTAAATGCTATGTTGTGGCGCACGCTACGGTTGAACAGGTAGTTCTCCTGTAGTACCACCCCAATCTGGCTACGCAGGTAGCCGGGGTCCAGTTGGTGTAGGGGGGTGCCGTCGATCAAGATCTCCCCCTCGTCCGGAACGTAGAGCTTCTGTAATAAGCGGGCCAGCGTACTCTTACCCGAACCGGAGGGACCGACTATGCCCAGGTTCTCGCCGGACCTGATATGCAGGGTAACCCCCTGCAACACTGGGGCTTGATGGGGCTGGTAGCGGAACACCAGGTTGCGTATTTGCAGATCGCCGGAGAGTGGTTGCTGAGGATGGATGTTTCCCTGCTCCTGCTCGACGGGCAGGTTGAGTATGTCACCGAGCTTGTCGACGGCGACCCGGGTTTGGACAAACTGTTGCCACAGGTCGATTAGTTTGGCGATGGGTTGGTTGACGTGGGACACCATCATGTTGAAAGCGATCAGTTGGCCTATGGTGAGCTCCAGAGAGATCACCATGTTGGCACCCAGCCAGATGATCCCGACGCCGGTCGTCTTCTGTAGTAGCATAACCCCGTGGCTGATGAAGCTGTTGAGGGTCTGAGTGCGGAAACCGGCTTCGACCATGCTCGCGGTTTGGGATTCCCAGCGCCGTTGCATCCTGGGTTCTACCGCCAGGCTCTTGATGGTTTCAGCGCCGCTGACGGATTCGTTCAGGAATGAGGTATTGAGGGCAGCCGTTTGGAACTGTTGTTCGATGCGCTGTTGCAGTGGTTTGGCGCTTAGCCAAGCTAGCAGAAAATAGAGGGGCAATACCGCCAGTACCATACAGGTTAGGGACGGCGACAGCCAGACCATTACCCCGAAAAAGACAAAGGCGGAGGCTAGGTCCACGCACAGGGTTAGCATGGAGCCGGTCAGGAAGTCACGAATGCTATCAAGCTCCTGCACCCGGGTGATGATAGCGCCTACCTGACGGTGTTTGAAGTAAAGCAGGGGCAGGCCGAGTAGGTGCCGGAACAGCTTGATCCCTAGGGTGATATCGATGCGGTTGGCGGTGTGGGCAAAGAGGTATTCGCGTAGCCCCCGGAGCACCACCTCGAACAGCCCAACCACTGCCAGCACTATCACCAATACGTCTAGGGTCGACAACGCCTTGTGCACCAACACTTTGTCCATCACCACTTGGAAAAACAGAGGGGTGATTAGGGCAAGTAGCTGAAGCATCAGGGAAAAAAGCAGTACCTCGCCGAGGAGGTGGCGATGGTGGATAAACGCGGGTATAAACCAAGAGACATCGAATCTGAGGGAAGCTTCCCCTAACCGGATCACCTCCCCGCTCCATCTGGCTTCTAGCTCGTTGATGGAGAGTATTTCGGGTGAAACGGCATAAGGAGATTGGATTAGGGCCTGATCAGTGGAAAGGCGCGCTAATACAATAAATCCCCCCTGTTTGTCGCGAAAGGCTAGGGGTAGCAGCTTGGGAGTCAGTTTGGGGAATTTTAAACGGCATAATGCCAGATCAACATCATGTGCCTTGCCGTACTCTTTTATCGCAGGTTTCAGTTTGTTATGGGGGAGCAGAGGCTGTGGTTCCTGAGCCTCACTTTTAGCTAATTGCAACAATAATCGGCAACAGTTAAGAGCAGATGACAATGTATCTGCATCGGCGGATATATTTTCCCTATTCATTGTGATTTTCCCTTACGTGATTCCGTTCTCACGTTGTTAACATAGAAAAGCCTTTCCGCAAGATGATGTATTGCAGAGTCAATTAATAATAATCTGTATTAAGAGCATAGGCTTTAATTTGAATATATGTCATTTCGATAAGTGGGCGCAAGCTAAAGCTAATAAAAATTGTGGTCAATTAATCAATATTATCCTAAAAATGTTAATTGGACGTTGCTAATTTGTTGTTATTAATCGGGGCATGGCATTCAGTTTATGAATATATTGAATTGATGTCAGATATATCCGTTTTTATTTTTTTGGAGAGCAAGAAGTTAGGAGAAAAATATGGGATATAATTGTCATGAATGATATTTTTCAAATTTTTAACAAATTCATTGAGATCGTGAATGGCCCTTTACCACCAACTCAGAATGTAAAGAGCATTCTCCAGACATTTACCTCCAGTGACTTTGTATCAGAATCTTCTCCCGCTATTTCTTTTGTGCCGGATGAAAAGCCAGCGTTTTTACATATCGATCCATCGCTAGGTTGGGCACAGGTAATATCTGATACTTTGTTTAAGTTAATCGCTATTCCGTTAGTTTATTGGAGGATAATGAGAATAAAACGGCTTTAGCTCAGGTTTTGAATAGGGCGCTGGCAATCAGTTGTGAAGGGGAGGTGGTATAGTACTAATATATTAATGATTTAACGTTGATATGACAATCCGGTATATATACCCGTCATCTTTCAAGTTGCCTCTTTGTTGGCTGCACTCACTCACCCCGGTCACATATGAAATTTAATCTAATCTGGTTTTATTTTTTTATGAATTTTCTTTGCTATATATATAAATATGTTTCATTATTATTCTCATGAATTATTAAGAATAATCAATGTAAAGTTTATAAATAGCCATATATTTTCCATTGTTAATATTGACAAATATAATGTCTATATACCCGCTTAACTTGAAGATGCAGGATTCAGAACCTGGAAGTTGTCATTAATACGGCACGACAGGTTCCCGGAAAGTTCCGGTAATATTTCCGTAAAAAAGCGATGTATTGCCTGCCTGAACAAGGTTGTCGAGGCGAAATAATGGTTATTTCTGACCTGTTCATTCATCACCTTCCACAACCTTTCTATCGGGTTCAGATTCGGGCTGTAGGGCGGTAAGTAATGAAGGTCGATATTCATCACATAAGCCCAGTCTTTCACCAGTTTACTCCGGTGGTAACCGGCTCCGTCAAGGATAATATGAACCTTCTGACTGACCGGATAGGTTTCACGCAGGGCAATGAAGAACTCGGCGATGTGATAACTGTCGATACGGTCATATTCGCGTACCACTGTTTTACTGATATCGGCCAGATTAAGGGCCCCATCAGGTTCAGACGGGTACGGCTTCCCGTTGTTTTCACTGCGGTTTTCTGGCCTTTGCGTATCCAGCCATCAGCGAGTTTTGTCCCCTGCGTGGGATGAACGCCATCAATGAACAGGATGGGCTCATGGTCTCCGGCTTCCTGTTTCAGTTTCCCATAGGTTTCCATAAAGGCCCGTTGCTGCTCCGCGTTGAACTTGTGTGGCACGCCGGTCGGTTAATGAAATGGACAGTGCGCTGGGCAAAGCTGTCCTGTTTCTTGCGGGTGAAAGTCCCGTCGTAGAAGATAAACCAGACCACTACTTAGCGAGTCTTGCATTTCCGGCGGTAACAAAGGAGATGAAG